>JACNJU010000178.1 GCA_014382375.1 Rhodospirillaceae bacterium | reverse complement strand
CGCGAAGAGCGGGACTAAAACCGGGGTGGACAATACCCAGGGCGTGAGCCGGAGGGACAAGGAAATACCCGGGATATTCTTTTCCATTTACCGTTCAAACCAACCCCCACCCCCCGGCAGATCCACAGGCGCGGGCACAAAAGGGCTTTTTTAAACCAAACCCCCCTAGTTCTTGACCACCTGCAATACCCGCCATAATGTGGATGTTCGGGCATTTAATGGCGGTGGCATAATTGATCGCCTGTCTGAGCGAATGCTGAAAATCACTTTGCCGTCCTGAAAGACAGCCAAGGCCCCGCTCGCCAGCCGACCAGTCACCGGGTGGAGCATTGATCAGAACGACCTGAAGATTATGCTCCACAAGGCGGGAAGAGACCTCTGAGGCCTTGAAATCATAGGGAAACAGGAATTCGACACCCTTGAAGCCAGCTTCAGCGGCGGCGGCAAAGCGGTCAAGAAAGTCCACTTCCGTGAACAACCAGCTTAAATTGGCGGCTAATTTAGGCACCTTTGGGTGTTTCCTCTTCAATTCGGTAGTGGCAAAGGTTATATCAAGTTGCACGATTAATGCTTTATCAATATTGACTGATCCATCAATGATTATCGCCCAGATTTCAGACCTTCACCTGCGCACCGACGGCCGCTTGCTGAAGGGCAAAGTCGATACCATGGCCGCCCTGAATGCGGCCATCAAGCACCTGAACAACCTGTCTCCCCGCCCTGATCTGGTTCTCGCGACGGGTGATCTGGTCAACAAGGCCCACGAGCAGGATTACGAAATCATGCGTCGAGAATTCGACCGGCTTGAAATGCCGGTCTACGTCATTCCCGGCAACCACGATGACCGTGACATGATGCGGCAACATTTCACAGATCAGGGTTACCTTGGCGAAAACGGTCCGTTTCTTCAATATGCCCTGGAAGACTATCCGCTGCGACTGATCGGTCTGGACACCAAACGCGACAATCATGACGGCGGTGAAATGTGCACCGATCGCCTACAATGGCTTGATGATACCCTGTCCTCAGAACCCGATCGTCCAACCCTGATCTTTATGCATCACCCGCCTTTCGTTAGTGGCATCGGTTTCATGGACAAGAGACCATTTTTGAACGCCGATAAGCTGGAAACCATCGTCAAGCGCCACCCGCAAATCACCGGCATTTTATGCGGCCACATGCACCGACCAATCTCTGTCGCCTGGGGAGGCACGATTGCCTGTGTTGCGCCTTCACTGGTTTTCCAGATGACCATGGATTTAACCCCGGGTGCCGCATCCAGTTTCATGCTAGAACCCGCCGCTTGCCCTATTGTGCTGTGGAACGAGGATCACGGTATGATCTATCATTGCAGCCAGATCGGGCCATACGGAGACCCTAATCCCTTCGTGGTCGATCATTTGTAAGGAACAGTTTATAATCACCGCCATGATGGATGATCTTTCAAAAAAATATGACCTGATGGTGCCGCGTTACACCAGCTATCCAACGGCCCCGCACTTTAGTGACAGTGTCACAGGCGCACTCTATGGCCAGTGGCTGGCGGCACTGGATCCTGCAACGCCGCTGTCGCTGTATTTCCATATTCCGTTTTGTGACGAGATGTGTTCGTTCTGTGGTTGCTACACCAAGATCGTCAAGCGTTACGACCCGGTTGCCGACTACGTCGGTGTGCTTCTCGATGAAATCGATCTGGTCGCTAAGACCCTGCCCGGCCGCTTCAAGGCGAGCAATTTGCATTGGGGCGGTGGCAGTCCGACCATGCTTAAGGGTGAGGACTGGAAACGCATCATCGATCATTTGCGTGTCCGCTTCGATGTCACCCCCGACGCCGCCATCGCCGTAGAACTGGACCCGCGCACAGCCAGTGAAGATTACATCCGGGCCCTGCAGGATGCCGGGGTCAACCGGGCCAGCATCGGCGTGCAAAGTTTCGATGCCGATATCCAGAAGGCCATCAACCGCATTCAGCCTTACGAAATGACGGCCCAGGTCATTGGCTGGTTACGCCAGCACGGCATCGACCACATCAATATGGACCTGATGTACGGTCTGCCCAAGCAAACCACCGACATGGTTATTCGCGAGGCGGAATTGACCATCGGCCTGAAACCGGCCCGGGTCGCACTGTTTGGCTACGCTCATGTGCCGTGGATGAAATCCCATCAAAAGCTCATCAACGAGGACGACCTGCCCGACGCCGGGGAGCGCTGGCAGCAATTTGAAGAATCATCTGCGAAATTTATTGAAGCCGGATATGTGGCTGTTGGCCTTGATCACTTTGCCCTGCCCGATGACGAGATGTCCGTCGCCCTTGATGATGGCGTTCTGCAACGTAATTTCCAGGGCTATACCGCCGACCTGGCCCCGGCGATGATCGGCTTCGGGGCCTCGGCTATTGGCCAGTTATCTCAAGGCTACATTCAAAACCTGTCACCGCTGAAACAATACCGGGAAAGCATCTCCGCCGGTATTTTACCCATCGCCCGAGGCATCGCCATAAGCGACGATGATCGTCTGCGGGGTCATGTTATCGAGCGCATCATGTGCGACCTGTCGGTCGATCTGGATGAGGTTTGCGATAAATTCTCCGTCTCGAAGGCGACTTTCGTGCCGGAAATGGAAAAACTGGCGCCCCTGGCCGAAGACGCAATCATCACCATTATTGGCAACACCATCACAGTAACGGAAACCGGCCGACCCTTCGTTCGGCTGGTCGCCGCCGCCTTTGATGCTTATCTGGACAGTGGAAAAGGCCGTCACTCGCGGGCAGTTTAAGCGTCTTTTTTTTCGTTCATGCACCATTCATTCGCTCACTGTTAGGGTCTGTGAAATATTAACGCACAGGGTCGGGAGAGAGTTCAATGTTCAGTAAAATTGCCATTATCGTGATGGCGGGTCTTCTTATGTTGGATACTTCTCCGGGCCTGGCTGAAGAAGTTCCGGACTTTCCGCTGACCGTTCAGGATGAAATCACCCGCAAGGAATGTGGTGACTGTCACATGGTCTTCCCACCTAACAGGCTGACTGTTGGCGGCTGGACAAAAATCATGGGTGATCTTGGCAACCATTTTGGTGAAGATGCCAGTCTGACCCCTAAAAACGCCAAGCATATCAAAGCCTACCTGCTATCCAAGGCCATGGATGCCAAAAAACGAGTTCCGGTCGAGATGACCCTGAAGCAGTGGAAAAAAAAGGGAATCGTCGATCCCATTCGGATTACCGAAACACCAAACTGGCAACGCCATCACACGACAAGAAAATACAAACTGATGTCCAAGGAATTGAAGTATATGAACGGCTCAAACTGCATCATCTGCCACAAGAATGCAGAGCGCGGCATGTATGAAGAATTTCCGGGGCTTTACGGTCTGGATTAACAAACCCCCAGCAAAGCACGACGGAAACGGTCCTTTAGGTGTTCGCCGTCTTTGGGGGGCAGAACGAAATCGAGCTTCTCGGCCCGCACCTTGATGGCATGATAGACAGGCCCCGCTGCCTCTAAAATGATCGGCAGAGCGGCCTCCAATGCGTCTTCTGTGCGAACTTCGCCGGTTACCGCTATCCCGCAAGCTGCCGCTACTGCTGCCAAGTCGGTCTTTGCAGATGTATGGGTCATCTGCATTCCGGTTTCCCCGTAGCGTTCATTATCAAAAGTGCATATCGAAAGGTTCTGAGGCCCCTGCAGGGCAACACTTGCCAGACTTCCCATCCCCATCAACGTCTCTCCGTCGCCTGTGATGACCAGTACCCGCCGCTGTGGCTGGGCCAGCGCAAGGCCAAGCCCCATTGAAATGGCCCCACCCATCGCCCCCCATAAGGGGAAATTCAAATCGCGGTCGCCTGCCGATGTAATGTCCCAGGCCGTCGAACCAAGACCGGCGATCACCAGCAGGTCATCCTTTCCCCGGGTCAAGCGTTTGACAACGTCGCGGCGTTGCAGGGGATAGGTGTCTGAGCGTGTATCTTGCATGACCCCGGTCCTCACTGATCAAACGTCTTGGCGGGCATCAGGCTTTGATGGAGCAACAATGCCGCCATACCGCCATCGGCGAATGCCTTATCAAGTGTTGCCGTCGTCAGGGGGCCAACTTCACTCGCTTCTGCTGCCGTACGGGTTTGCAAACCAGCCGTCTCCAAATGGCGCTGTGCGCTCTCGCCCATGGCATGTTGCCAGGGGTTAAATTCCTGCCATTGACCGCGCATGGTGACAAAAACCGGGAGTGGGAACCGACAGGTCGAGCTCAGCGAAAACATGTTGATACAATTGCCAACGCCGGAGGATTGCATCAAAAGCGCCCCACGCACCCCGCCCAGCCAGGCCCCAGCCAAAAGCGCCACCCCTTCCTCTTCCGTGGTCAGGGCAATTGCGTGAATATCCTGATCAGCGATACAGGCATCAATAAGGGCAGCATGACCGGCGTCAGGCACATAGGCGACCTGCCCGATATCAGCTTTCTTAAAGGCTGCGAAAATCTGTTTCCACCAATCCATACCGGTATCCTCATACATTCAAATTTATCAACATCCTAGTCACATCCAAGCAATAGGAACACAACATTACCATGGAATTATTTGCCCACAGAGCGTCATCAAATACATTTGGATCGGACAGCGCATTGAAGCCACCTGCTGCATTGCTGATGAAGTCATTGACACCAGGTTGATTGCAGAGCTCAACAACATGGAAACCGCCGCAGGCGGTAATGCGGAACTGGAAATTCGTCTGGTCGAATAATATTTGCCTAAGGCAGCGGCGTTCCCGGCGGCACCAGCGGCTGGGGTACGACCGTGGCACGGTAGGTCGCCCCCTCACCCTCTATTTCCAGGATTGTTCCCAGGGCAGTGAATGGCCTATCGAGCAATGCCAGACCGATATTTTGAGCAAGTCGCGGGGAATGACAGACAACGCGAACTGCCCCTGCGCTTTTCCCGTCAACGCGCACCGGCCAGGGATGCTGATTTGATGGCACAGGCTCGCCGTCAAAAGTAATGCCAACAAGTAGTCTTGCCGGGCCTTGTTCCGCCTCTTTGAAAAGCGCCTGTTTGCCAATAAAATCATCGCTGCGATCAAGGTTGATCATTTTATCCAAGCCCACTTCATAGGGCGTACTATCAGCCAGATTATCCGAACCATAGGACAACAGGCCACTTTCGACACGTTCAATATAGTTGGGCGCCCCCGGTCCAATGCCGTGCGCAGCACCGGCTTTCTTGACCCGCTCCCATAGTGCTTCCCCTTTGCTGCCATCACACAGATAAAGCTCAAAACCACCCTGCTTGGACCAACCCGAACGAGCGACAACCAGCGGGATGCCATCAACATCAGCTTCACGAAACCAGAAGTATTTAAGGTCGCGAACCCAATCACCAAGCAGATCGATGACCACCGCCTCCGCCTTTGGCCCCTGGATCGCCAGCGGACTGACATCGGGTTCGCTGACCGTGACATCAAAACCGCCTTCCGCCGCAACCGCCCTGACCCAAAGCAGGACATCACTGTCGGCAATCGAAAGCCAGAATCGGTCATCGGCAAGACGTAACAGGACGGGATCATTGATCAGGCGACCCTGATGATCACAAAGCGGCACATACTTTCCCTTACCGATCGCACAGTTTTTCAGATCACGCGGGGTCAGGTAGCGAACCAGACGTTCGGCGTCCCTGCCCTTGATTTCAACCTGTCGTTCGGCGGCCACGTCCCACATGGACACCCCTTCCAGCAACCGCCGGTATTCGGCTTGCGGATCGCTGTAACCCGTCGGCATGTACATCTGATTATAGATGGTGAAATGCCTGACGCCGTCGGCGACGGTGCAGTCGAAGAAGGGAGATTTGCGAACCCGCGGACCAAAGGTAATTTGATAAGACATCTGGACAGACCTAAAATAATGATGATTTTCGCTTAAACACCCCGACCAATTCCACATGACCGGCATAGCGGAATTGATCGACAGGAATGACCTTTTCCAACACGTAGCCACCTTCTGTCAGTATCGAAGCATCGTGGGCGAAAGTTGCTGGATTACACGATACGGCGACCACCGTTTGCACCTTTGCCTCGACGATTTCGAGCACCTGAGCCTCAGCCCCGGCGCGTGGCGGGTCGAAGACAACGGCATCGAAGCTGTTTAGTTCGTCCTTATAAAGAGGGTTTCTGGCCAGGTCGCGAACTTCCGTGACAACAGGTTTTTGGCCGGGGGTATGATCGGCGGCATGTTTCAGGGCGGCAATGGCGGCGCTGTCGCTATCGATGGCAACGACCGAGCTGACCCTAGCCAGCCGCAAGGCAAACGGGCCGACGCCACAATAAAGGTCGGCAACCTTGGTCGCCTTGCCGATGGCATCCAGAACCAACCCGGCCAAAGTTTCTTCACCCATCTTCGTTGCTTGCAGGAAGCCCCCCGGCGGTAGCGCCAGTTTGGCGGTCCCCAATGTCAGTATGGGCGCATGGCGTTCCAGCACCAGTTCACCATCAAGGGTGAGGCGCGCCAGATCATGGGCGTTGGCACAGTCTGACAAATCCATTCGGGCGTCCAGATCCAGATCAATCCTGCCGCGCATGGCGCAGTCGAGACCGGTTTCAGTGGCCGTCAGTTGAATATCCAGGGGCTTCAGGTTCTTTCCCAATGCCCGCGCCAAATCCCGCGCGATAATTGTTGCCCCAGAAAGTTCAGGAGCCAGAATCGGACACTGGTCAAGATCAACGAGTTTGTGACTGCCCGCTTGCATGTAACCAGCCAAAACCTGCCCGTCTTCAAAACGCACATGCAGGGTCACCCGCCTGCGACCAGCTCCGTGCGCATCAATCAAGGGTGCGACGGAAGCCTCAACATGACGATTGGCCAGCGCCGTCACAATAATCTGACGTTTCCAGTCCCTGTAGGAAGCGGTGGCCAGATGCTGAACGGCACAGCCACCACAACTGCTGAAATGAGGACACATGGGCTTCACTCGTTCGGGCGAAGCTTCGATAATGTCCAAAAGAGTAGCGCGGCTGCCGCTCACCGCAGCCCGGACGGTCTCGTCAGCCAGGGTGAAGGGGACATAAACTTTTTTACTATCCACCTCGGCGACACCGTCACCATGCCAGCCCAGTTCCGAAATAGACAGAACGTGCTCCGTTGCCTTTATTTTGGGGCGGCGTTTCCTTGCTTGTCTTGCCACGACTTAAGACATCCCCAGACGTTTTTTTATTTCTGCGGCAATATCGAAAGCTGCATTGAGGGATTGATGCTGCCAACTTTCATACTCCGTACCGCCACTGGCGATAAAGGGCTTGGCAATGCCTGCGTCATAGAGTTGCTGATGCAAAATGCCATGCTTGTGGACGGTCAGTTTTTTAGGTGCGTAAATCCACATCGATCCCGGTGTCGCAGCGGCTTCCGAACACATGGAAACTGAATCCCCGGTGACGATGACAGCGTCGGCCATGGCCAGATAGCCCAGGTATGGATTTTCGCCTTCTGCACCCCATTTGAAAATTTGTGCCGGTGCTTCAATTTCTTCAATCAGGGCATCGGCGGTATCATCAGATCGCCTTGATGTGGTCACCATCAGCGAACCACCGGCATCAGTCGCCATCTTTGATGCTGCCGAACCGAGTTCACGGGCCATTTGTTCAGTGAACTTGCGGCGCTTGGTCGAACCACCAACAATCAAGGCGATGCGTGGTCCTGGTAAAGAGCTTAAGCGTTCTTGCCAGTCTTCTTTGGCGCGCGCCAACCGTTCGGGGGTGACCCGGTGGGGGGCGCCGGTTATCTGTAAAATGTTTGCACTATCGGGGATAGCGTCATGACGGGGCACGCAAACAAGATCAAATTCATCCAGCCCGGTATCACCCGGATACATGATTTGAACCAGAAACGTCGATCCGTTATTCATATCCTTGATGTGTCGGGCAACGGGCGAGCAGCGCCTACCAGCAGCAATGATGACGTCCGGCCACGGTTCCACCAAATTGATCCGCGAGCTGGCGCTCAGGCCCCCGAAAGTTTTTCCCATAACAAAATTTGGCAAGGCCGCGGCAGCGGTGTATTCCAGGTCGCGAATTTCACAACGCACGCCCAGTGCGTCACCGACGCCCAGACACTGGCTTTGATTACCGGCCCGGTCATCAACCAGCAGCCACACCGATGGGGTGCTCACTTAAGCCGTCCACCGTCACCAGCCAGCGGCCGCAACATCATCATCTTTTCAAGGGTATCGAACGTCTTTGTATTGATATCCAGAAACACAGCTGCCATTTCTTTTTTCGAGGCATCAAGCCTCATCACCTTGGCCGCAGAGTTGACCTTAACGCGACTGTCATCAGCCATCAGTAAATCTTCGATGATGATTTCATCGCCCTCTTTGGCCGAACCCTTGTAGCCAGTACACAAGACGCTGCGCAGGCTGATGTTGACGACCTTGCATGTAACCCCGTCAACCACAACAAACGTATCCTCAACGTTTCGACGTTGGTCCTTGCGTTGCTGTTCGTTAGCGTAGCCGACAACAAGTTCGGTCATGTCTTTAATTCTTTGCTATGGCGCTCAACGTGGTTCGGGTTGTAATGAGGTCCGGGTCGACGCGCAAGTCTAGCACTGCTAGCAAGTTTGAGCGAAGCGCCCTTTCAAAGGCCGGTCGGAATTCCTCTGTGCTTTCGATGGTTTCGCCAAAAGCACCCGACGCCTTGGCAACAGCAGCATAGTCAGGATTATCCAAATCGGTAGCAATCACCCGGTCCGGGTGGCGGCGTTCCTGATGCAGGCGAATGGTGCCGTACATGGCGTTATTGAAAATCAGGATAATCGGCTTTAGACCATCTTTAACGCCTGTTGAAATTTCCTGTCCGGTCATGCCGAAGCAGCCATCGCCGACACAACAGACAACGGTCCGCTCAGGGTAGACGGCTTTCGCCGCCAGTGCTGCCGGAACACCGTACCCCATGGCCCCGCTGGTCGGTCCCAACAGCCTTCTTTTAGCGCCAATGGGGATAAATCGTTGCGGCCAGCCGCTACCGTTGCCGGCATCGACGGTGATAATGCCATCCTCACCGATCATCTCATCAATAACCGCCATCAGCTGACCCAGGTTAAGCGCCCCGTCGTAGGGATCGGGAATGCGCCCTTCCAGATATTCCTCGCGGCCGGCTTTTGCGTCGGCCTCCCGATGAGCGGACTCGACGGGTGCCAGCTTTCGGGCTGCAGCGGCAAAAGCGTCCATGCCTGCGTGGATGGCAAGATCGGGTTTGTAGACCTTGCCGAGTTCCTGGGCGTCTGTATGAACGTGAATCAAATTTTGAATCGGTGCCGGCTCACCAAGCAGAGTGTATCCCTGAGTCGTCATTTCACCCAGACGGGCACCAACGACAAGCAATAAATCTGCCTGTTTAAAGCGCTCTATCAGTTTCGGGTTAGGGGCGATACCCATTTCACCGACGAAGTTATGATGATCGTTATCAAACAAATCGTGCCGACGGAAGGAGCAACAGGTTGGCAGATTGTTGGCTTCGGCGAAGGCCAGGATGTCGGCCCGTGCCTGATCTGACCAGCCGCCACCGCCAACCAGCATCAGCGGCCTTTCGCTATCCCCCAGAATATGATGCAGGCGTTCCATTTCACCAACGCCAGGCAGTTTGCTTTCAATAACCACCGCCTCGACAACCGGGGCCTCGCAACTTTCGCGCAACATATCCTCGGGCAGCGCCAGAACAACCGGACCAGGACGCCCTGACAGTGCTGTCCGATAAGCGCGGGCGACGGCGGCGGGAACATCCTCGGCCGCCTCGATTTGTTCAACAGCTTTTGCCAGCGGTGTAAACATCTGCACGTAATCGACTTCCTGAAAAGCCTCGCGACCAAGATGCTGGCGACCGACCTGACCGATAAACAGGATCATCGGCGTCGAATCCTGAAAGGCCGTGTGCACACCAATCGACGCATTACACGCACCCGGACCGCGGGTCACCATACAGATGCCGGGCTTGCCCGTCAGCTTGCCATAGGCCTCGGCCATGTTGGAGGCCCCATGCTCGTGACGGCAGGAAATAACGCGAATCGCGTTGCGCGCATCATAAAGCGCGTCGAGAACTTCCAGATAACTTTCCCCCGGTACACAAAAGACACTGTCGGCACCCTGAACCTGAAGGGCATCGGATACCAACTGGCCACCGGTACGAATGTTTTTGCTATTCATTTAAACCTCTGGATGGGAAAATGGCACATAATCCCTAAATAGACAAAGGATCGTCATGCGGATTGACCGGGGAACCCGAATGGCGCGATCATGATCCTGCTGTAGGATAAATACAAACGAAATCAGGAGCCCAGAACGGTGAACGAACGGACTGCCAAATTCAGTGTCGGACAACTGATTCAAAATCGCCTGTTTGGCTATCGCGGCGTCATTATTGACATTGACCCCGAATTTCACGGCACTGACGACTGGTATAATAATGTCGCCCAAACAAAACCGCCAAAAGACCGCCCCTGGTATCATGTTCTGGTCGATGGGGCCGCCCATCGTACCTACGTTGCCGAACGAAACCTTGAACCTGACGAAGAAGGCGGACCTATCCGTCACGACGGCATTAATGACTATTTTCAGGGCCTGGGCGAGGATGGCTATATTCTCAGGAACAAAGGCCATTGAGAAATCGCCTTTAAGTCTTTAAAAATAAAGAACCCCTTATTCCTGAACAAAGCGATGCAACATGCCTGACCCCCTCGATACGATTGCCAGTACGTCAACAGGCCTGGTAGCAGCGAAAATTCTGCTTGATATCAAGGCCGTTAATTTCCGCCCCGAAGAGCCCTATATCCTGACATCGGGCTGGGCCAGCCCGGTCTATATCGACTGCCGCAAATTGATTTCCTATCCGGACGAACGCAAACGGATGATGAAGCTGGCCGTCGCTCAACTGGACAATGATATCGGCTTTGAAGAAATTGATGTCATCGCCGGTGGCGAAACAGCCGGGATTCCGTATGCGGCATGGATCGCCCAGGCCACCAACAAGTCAATGCTCTACGTTCGCAAAAAACCCAAGGGATTTGGCCGCAATGCCCAGATCGAGGGCGATCTGGGCGAAGGCTCACAGGTTCTGCTGGTTGAAGACCTGGCCACGGACGGAGCCTCCAAGGTGTTATTCGTCAACGCCTTGCGCGAAGCCGGGGCCATCGTCACCGATTGCTTCTGCGTCTTTTACTACGGTATTTTCGAAGGCGCCCTGGAATCCCTGAAAGAACAAGGCCTGACCCTTCATTATCTGGCTACCTGGCATGATGTACTGAAAGCCGCCGAGGAAGGTGATTATTTCTCCAGCGAGGCCATTGACGGTGTCAGGGAATTCCTTGAAGACCCTGCCGCCTGGTCGGTCGCGCATGGCGGCAAGGACGCTTAAAGTACTTTCACTGTAACGGTAAAACGATCATTCACCCTGCTGAATGAAATCTCGCCACCATGGGCACGGATGACAGAACGTGTTACCGCCAATCCTAGCCCGACCCCGCCAGTATCGCGGTTGCGTGATGGATCAACCCGGTAAAAGGGTTCAAAGACCTTTTGATATTCGTCATCCGGAATGCCTGGGCCGTCATCGGTGAACATGACGACGAAACCCTTATCAACTCTCTGCAAGGCGATATCGACCCGCTTTCCGTACTTGATGGCGTTGTCGGCCAGGTTTTGAAAAGCCCGTTTGAGAGCCCCCGGACGTCCCGTCCATTCCAGTTTATCGGGGCCATCGTATGCCGCCTTGCCGTTGGTATCGGAAATATCGTCGGCAAGACTTTGCAACATCGCCGCAAGATCGAAGCGAACGGAAACCTCGTCAGTGGCCTCGTCGCGGGCGAAGGCCAGGGTGGCGGCGATCATCTGTTCCATTTGGTCAAGATCGGTGAGCATTTTCTTTTGCTGCTCTGCGTCATCAATCAATTCGGCGCGCAGACGCAAACGGGTGATGGGTGTCCTCAAATCATGAGATATGGCCGCCAACATATGTGTCCGGTCCTTGATGAAGCTTTGAATCCTTCTTTGCATTTCATTGAAGGCGCGCGAGGCGCTGACCACTTCCCTGGGGCCATCTTCGGGCATCGGCGGTGCGTTGACATCACGGCCCAGCCGTTCGGCGGCCTGGGCGAAAAGGGCCAGCGGTTTGGCTGAACGCCTGACAGCCCAGAAAGTCAGGAAGAGAACGATTATCGTCGTCACGATGATCGGCCCGAAAACCCGGCTCCCCCAGGCCGAACGCAAGCGCGTTCCGGGGGTCGCCACATTAAACCAGCTACCATCCGTAAGCTGAATGGAAACACTGAGAACACTATCGCCGTGCCATTTGCGGGAGAAACTGTCGAAGCGTTTACGCATGTGACCGGAGCCTTCTCCCATCATCCGCCCCATGTGTTCCTGCATGGCGATCACCGGATCGCCCGGTGCCATACCCGTTCCCGGCGTCATGCCGGGACGGAATTGACCGAGATGACCATAGTTGACGCGAATTTTTTCGCTATCCACGTCGCTCAGGAAATCGGCGATTGTGGTACGCACCATTTGAGCGCGCCAGCCGCCCTGCGAACCATCAGCAAGAACGCTTTCTGCTGTCCATGTAATGCTGAACATCGGCTCCCACAAAGACAGAATGGAACTTTCGCGTTGCTGCGAGTTGGCTTGATCTATGTTCAGATAAGCAGCGGCGATACGTTCAGACACCTGATGCCCACCAACTGTAAGAAGGGCCGTGCGTCGTTCGTCGGAATAAATGGCAATGCTTATAAGATGCGAGACGACAAGCCCGGCCAGCAGCAACAGGACCGTCCGCCCGACAATGGTGCGGTGATCACAAAACCCGGGGGTGCGGAATTTCATCGGTTGACCTCGGAGGCGAAAAGATAACCGCCGCTGCGCACGGTTTTAATCAGCGACGGATTTTTCGGATCATCTTCAATTTTGCGGCGCAGACGGCTGACCTGGACATCAATTGAACGATCAAAAGGCTGGGCCTCGCGACCACGCGCAAGATCAAGCAACTGATCGCGGTTCAACACACGGCCCGGATGGGAAAGAAAAGCCATGAGCAATTCAAATTCGCCACCGCTGAGTGGCACCAGCGCGCCCGAAGGGGAAAACAGTTCACGTCGCTCGACTTCCAAAGCCCAGCCGGAAAATGCGTAGCGCGTTACTTTCAGTTCATCATCACTTTGTGATTTTCGTGTTGGACGCTCGGCGCTACGCCGCAAAACCGCCTTGATGCGCGCCAGTAATTCGCGTGGGTTGAAGGGCTTGGCGAGATAATCATCGGCACCCATTTCAAGGCCGATAATGCGATCCGTTTCCTCGCCCATGGCCGTCAACATGATAACAGGGATATTTGACTCCGAACGCAGGTTGCGGCACAGGGTCAGGCCGTCTTCTCCCGGCATCATCAAATCGAGCACGACAAGGTCAATGTTCCAGTCAGCTAGAGCCTTCTTCATCTCGCGCCCGCCAGAGGCCGTCGTCACACGAAGGCCGTGCTTATCAAGAAAGCGCCCCAGCAGATCGCGGATTTCCTTGTCGTCATCGACGATCAAAATGTGTTCTGAACTGTTCATTTACTGACTATAGCCAAAACTTACCGACGATGGGCCAATTCTTGGTAACCAAACGTTACCGCAGGGTTCCTGGCAATAGTTCGTTACAAAAAGCCCGTTTGCCCGAAACACACCCGATACAAATGCGTGTTCAAATGTCCTCATCGAATGCAATTGAAACGACAGACATGGAGATTGTCATGAAACGCAGAAATATCACCCTCGGCATCGCCGCCACAGCCCTCGTGCTTGGCGTAGCCGCTTTTAGCACCATCCCGGCTTTTGCCCACGCCCCCCAAGGCTACGGTGGACACATGGGCCATGGTTATAGTCAGGGCATGATGGGTTCCCATGGCCAGGGCCACGGCATGATGGGTTCTCATGGCCAGGGCCACGGCATGATGGGTTCTCATGGCCAAGGCTACGGCATGATGGGTTCAGGCAATGCGCCTTGCGGGCAATTTCAACAATCGGGCGTTGATCGCGACCTTGGCGTCGATGATGTCAAGGGGATCGTCGAAAACCGTTTGAAAATGCACGGCAACGACCGCCTGAAAGTCGGCAAGGTCGAAGCCAGTGACGAGAACACCATCGTCGTGGAAATCGTCACCGTTGATGATTCCCTGGTTCACAAAATCGAATTTGATACCAGAACCGGGGCCCATCACCCGGTCAAATAAACTCCGCACCCGGTGACCCCCTCTCCGTTGCGGCAGGCGGTCAGCGTTTTTCCCCCACGCTGACCGCCAATTTTTTCTAATTTTTGAAATATGGAGAATCAAACATGTTTAACGGAATGATGAACGCAAACTACGCGCACGAAGGCTGGGCTGGCGTCGGTCACCATGGTTGGGGCCTGATGCACGGTCCCTTCTCAATCCTGCTGCTTATCGGCTTTGTTTTACTGCTGGTGTGGCTTTTTCGGCGCAGCACCCACGGCAGTGGACTATGCGGCCACGCTGCAACGGGCAGTGCCCTTGCGACTTTAAGTGAGCGATTTGCCAAGGGTGAAATAGAAGAAGAGGAATTCCGCACCAAAAGAGAGGTACTGAAATCCAAAAAATAAACATAAAAACAGGGAGATGGATGCAATTTCCATCTCCCTGTTGTTTTTGATTTAAGCCGAACGGAGAATCAAATGATATCCGAATTCGGTTTCGATGATGTCGCTGGTTTCACCAGGTTCCAGTGCGAAGGCTGTGTCTTCGAAAGCCTTGACCATCTGGCCACGACCAAATTGTCCCAGGCTACCGCCGTTGCTGCCAGACGGGCAGTCTGAAACTTGTCCGGCCAGCTCGGCGAAATCTGCGCCTTCGGCAATTTTAGCCTTAACATCTTCAATCATTGTCTTGGCTTCATCCTTGGTCCGTGTTTCGGACGAACGGGCGGAATCTTCATGCATGACAAGAATGTGTGCGGCGGTAACCTGATCGGTCATAGGGGCATCTCCAATAGTATTTCGGGTTGGCTGGCGGGTTTTCTAACCCATTAACCGGTGTTAACCAACAAGAAAGGTTTGCTTGATATTCTGAAAATTAGCCAGAAGGCTTGTTTAAGACAACAGGAACAGAATGTTATGACCATGTTTGTACCGTCACGCCCGCCCTCGCGCGAGGATATTCTCGCCTATAATCTATGGCAACTTGAAGAGGAACGACGCGGTCGCGAACGCCGTATGGCGCTTCGTGCACAACGCTTTCTCAGGCCCCTGCCTGCCGGTTGGTGGAAACGACCGCTGATGTGGGGAGGTGCGTTTTCATTTCTATTTATGGCCCGCGACGCCTTCGCCACACTGCTTGTCGAGTTGATTGTCAAGGTTGGCAACTAGAGCATGATCTAATTCGACATCAGGACCGGAACCGTCATGTGTGCGAGCATGTGACGGGTGAAGCCGCCCAGGGCGATTTCACGCCAGCGGGCATGCCCGTATGCTCCCATCACGATCAGGTCTGCACTGCTATCGGCGGCCCTTGAGAGCAACATGTCAGCGGCGTCCACATCGGGGCTGGTGATTTGCTTGACCACGGCATTGATACCGTGACGAGCCAACTGCAGCGCTATATCGGCTCCAACATCCCCACCACGATCTTTTTCAGCAGGATTAATGGATAGGATATCGACTTTTTTGGAAACCTCCAAAATAGCCATGGCGTCGTTAACCGCCCTTGTCGCCTGCCTTGAGGCATCCCAGGAAACAATGACATTGTCACCGACGACAGGAAAAGTTCCGGCGTAAGGAACAACCAGAACAGGCCTGCCGACAGACATGATCAAGCGGTCGGGCATATCCTCTACACTATGAAGACCCGAATCATCAGGATCAAACTGACCGACGACCAGAAGGTCGAAATAACGACCGTGGGAAACCAGGCAATCAGTAACCCCCCCTTTGACCAGACGAGCCTCCATTTCAAGGCCTTCTGCCGTTGCCTGCTTCTCGAAACTCTCAAGAACTTTTTGCCCTTCTTCGGTGGCCACCTGGATCTGGGCATTAATAATGTCACCACCAATCTGGGCTTCGATGTAAGTGGGGATTTCCGGATGGGTGACCACATATAGCCCGGTTAAATGAGCATTATGGCGTTTGGCAAGAGCAATCGCCGTTTGCAGCCGAACAACACTCTGACTGGATGCATCAAGGTGGATTAGAATGTTTTTTAACATGATGGGATCTCCTGTGTATAACTCACGGGATAACCCGTGAATAACTTTATTCAAAATGGTATAATTCTTAAATTATCTATGTATTTAAACGGGTTATAGCTGTTATTAAAGTTATCCACAGTCTCTGTTGGTTCATTGAGAACGGGCCCTTATATTTAGCAGCAGATTAACCCAAACCGGTTTCCCCTGCCTTGACCAAGGTCATACCTTGATCGGTATTTATCTTTAAATTACAGATCGTTACCGCGCTATACGTTGGCTTTTTTTGCTATCTTTGTGATGCCCCCCTTTTGGGCAGCTTGCGGTCATATGAAGTGTTCACGTATGATGACCTGAAGCCCTTGAGGATGGGATGCAGGTCTGGGAGATTTACTGATGGACTACGAGAGTTTTTTTTCGGAAAATATTGCCGATCTTAAGTCGGAAGGGCGATATCGCATTTTCGCCGATCTGGAACGCAAAGCCGGGGATTTTCCAAAGGCGCTGAACCATAGACCTGATGGTTCCATTCACGAAATCACCGTCTGGTGTTCAAACGATTATATGGGAATGGGGCAAAATCCATCGACCCTGGCCGCCATGCACGAAGCCATCGACAAGTGCGGCGCCGGCGCTGGTGGAACCCGCAATATTTCCGGCACCAACCACTATCATGTCCTCCTTGAACAGGAACTGGCCGACTTGCACAAAAAAGAGTCGGCCCTGTTGTTCGGTTCGGGCTGGATGGCAAATATGACGGCTTTAAGCACTCTGGGCGCACTGATCCCCGGCTGCATCATCGTATCGGACGCCAAGAACCACAACTCTATGATTGAAGGTATTCGCCATTCCCGGGCCGAGAAAAAAATCTTCAAGCACAATGATGTGGAAGATCTAGATCGTTTCCTCAGCCAGTACACACCGGCAACACCAAAAATGATTGCTTTTGAATCTGTCTATTCCATGGATGGGGACATCGCCCCAATCAAGGAAATCTGCGATGTCGCCGATAAGCATCATGCCATGACATTCCTTGATGAAGTGCACGCTGTTGGCATGTATGGACCACGTGGCGGCGGGGTAGCCGAACGTGAAGGCCTGATGGATCGTATTACCATTATCCAGGGCACCCTGGCCAAGGCATTCGGTGTAATCGGTGGTTATATTGCCGGTTCCAACGCCATGTGTGACTTTGTCCGCTCCTATGGTTCGGGTTTCATATTCTCCTCATCAATGCCGCCGGGCGTCGCCGCAGCGGCAATCGCCTCGATCAAACACTTGAAGGAACACAACGAGCTTCGGGAACGTCATCAGGAACGCGCCACAACGCTGAAACGGCGACTGACGGAAATCGGCATCCCGGTAATGCCCTCCATCAGCCACATCGTGCCGGTGCTGGTTGGCAACGCAGCCCTTTGCAAGCAGGCCAGTGACGATTTGCTTTACAAGCACGATATCTACGTTCAACCGATCAACTTCCCGACCGTTGATCGTGGTACAGAGCGTCTGCGCTTTACCCCGACACCTCTGCATACCGATGATGATATGGATCATCTGGTTGACGCGATCCGCGAAGTCTGGAACCGGCTGGGATTGAAGCAGGCAGCCTGATAGACACTGTTGCCGATCAGGCGTATGATTCAGATTCTCCGTTGTTCTCTAGAGGGTACCGGCGATGTTCGCTGACAATACACTAACACCAAAAGAAGCGGTCCGGCTTTGCGCCCTGGGAACACTTGCCCTTGGCCCGACCCGGTATGGCGCACTTGCCAATTCAATCCGCCACTTCATCAGCCGTATTACCGGCCCCTCCATTGACGTCATGGGCGTATCCATCGAACTTCTAAGGTACGAAGGCCTGGTCGAGGCGATCGATGGAAATGGCATGGAAGATGATGCCAAACTGGTCATTACCGAGGATGGGCAGGCTGAACTAAAAACCTTGCTGACGGCAAATGTTCGTCCGGCAGCCACTGAGATCAGCAAGTTGGTTGTGGCCTTGAAATTTCGCTTCCTGCACCTGCTTGATGAGGTAGAACGCGCTGTCCAGGCTGAATTGTTGATCGAGGTTACCGATAACGAACTGGTCCGCCTTGATGACCTGCGCCAACATCACAGCAATGATGAAGGCTATCTGGTCGGCTGGCTCGATCACGACATTGACCTTCTGGAGGCTCGCTTAAGCTGGCTTGAAAATTTTCAGAAGTCCTTGAGCAACTAAGACGTAATCTTTGCAACGACGGCCGCCAAACCGGTCAAGACCTCATTGCCTGCAGGACCCCCATCGCCGCTCATACGCTTGGAAATGACGATCTGCATGGTGCTGATGTAAAGGTCGATCACTTCGATATCGACATCGCTGGCGGTCTTCTTGCCTTCGATAAAACGGCATAGATCATTACCCAGAATGGTCATCAGGTCATATCCGAAACTGCCGCCCTGACCCTTCATGTCATGGGCAACCTGGAAAACCTTGTCCAGATATTCTTCGGATTTATCCCGGTTAGCTTTTAATTCCTTTTGCGCATTGGCAATTTTGACAAGGTCATCTTCGACCCAGTCGAGGTAATCATCGGCCATATTGGCAATAACGGATTCAGCGCGTTCGATAGCAGCAAGATCGACCGCTCCCGGGCCACCCTTACTAACCTTACTCGACAAGGTATCAGGCGGTTTAATTACATTTACGGTATCGTCGTCGCTCATTGCCTATCCTAATCTACTTTCCACATGAACTTAATGTGCCACTGGGCAAGTTAAAAGATGTTAAATCACAATATCAAAACCAGAAAGACCTGATAAGGCCTATCCGGTCTTTTTGGAAACTCCCTTACGGCGTTCCTCACCTTTGAATTCCTGCTGGCTACGGCGGCGATCCGGGCCGAAATAATGTGCGCAGTCGATGAAATCTCTTTTGTCTTCAAAAACTGAAACAATGCTTGACATCAGTGATTTAGCCGATATTGGCTTGCCCAAAAAGTCATTCACACCAACGTCACGAGCGGCCTTGGCCAGGCTTTCCTCAGTATAGCCTGTGACCATGATAATTGGTAAATACTTGTTGGGGCTGTCTTCATCGGTACGAATTCGGCGAACACATTCCAGCCCGTCCTGGCCATCCATTTTCCAGTCGATAATGGCCAAATGGGCTTCGAAACTGGAAAGCACCTCGAAGGCTTCCACACCATCGCGAGCCTCTTCAACATTTTCAAAACCTACCGTTTTAAGGATGGTACGAATAAGGGTGCGAAAATGCAGGTTGTCCTCAACAATAAGAACATTGATTCCGCTGGCATTAAAGTCCGACATTCAGCTTCCTTTAGACCGCCCCTTTGACAATGTCATTATAGTGCGATCAAGACTCATGCCTCAACCTCATAAAGTGTTTTTTAGATCAAGCCTAAGGATCTAAGTTCAGCCGCCATTTCATCAGGCAGTGTCTTTTGAATCTCTGCTGCCCTTGTGCGCTTGATCAAATCCACCGGAGCATCCTCTTCCTTGAAGTATCGCCAGCCCTGAAAGGCTCTGAATTCCTTGAGTTCAGTCGTCACAAGGGTTGGGTCAAGAACCAATGCACAGGAAGGTTTCCCCTCGGAATTGACACCCCTTTCAATGCCAACAAGGCGTTGACGGACGCGGATGAATCTTTTGATCACCCAGTAAATCGAACCGCCATCGAGAATTTCATCGGCTTTTCTGGGCGTGTTGCGGGTAATATGGGCAAGCACACCTTCGCGTTTCAGGCGCGCTTTTTGTATTTGGGCCAGATGATCCACGTCTTCGACGCCGACCGACAATTTAAGGATGTGAAGTGTCATCAGCACCTACCACCCCAGGCAAGGGCAACCTTTGACTGACTTTGGCGTCCAAGTTCAGCGCAGATAAAATCACCGGCAGCAACCAGCTTTGCTAAATCAACACCGCTTTCAACACCCAAGCCCTGGAGCATGTACAAGACATCTTCGGAAGCTACATTGCCCGCCGCACCCCTGGCATAGGGGCAACCGCCAAGACCGGCGACGGAACTGTCGATGATGGCGATGCCTTTTTCCATAACGCTGAGGATATTGGCCAGAGCCTGACCATAGGTATCATGAAAATGGGCCGCCAATTTTTCTACGGGCACTTCCTGGACAACGGCTTCTATCATTGCCTGCGCCCTGGCCGGGGTTCCAACTCCGGTGGTATCGCCAAGGGAAATTTCCACGGCCCCCATTTCAAGTAGCCCTCTGGCCACCGTTGCCACGGCTGAAAGCTCTACCTCGCCTTCATATGGGCAACCCAGAACGCAGGAAACATAGCCACGCACGGCAATGCCCTTTTGCTTCGCCGCCGTTGCAATAGGCGAAAAACGCTGAAAGCTTTCCTCAATCGAACAATTGATGTTTTTTTGCGAGAAGGTTTCAGAAGCAGCACCAAAAATAGCCACCTCATCTGCCCCGGCAGCCACCGCATCCTCAAACCCTCTCATGTTCGGGGTGAGGACCGCGTAGCGCAGACCTTTTTTGGGTTTTAATCCACCCAGAACCTTATCGGTATCTGCCATTTGCGGCACCCACTTTGGTGATACAAAACTGCCAGCTTCAATACGCGACAATCCCGCATCAGCGAGTTTATTGATAAGCGCTATGCGGGTTTCAACCGAGGCCGCTTGCGGTTCGTTTTGAAGGCCATCCCGAGGGCCGACTTCGACCATGGTGACTTGTGGGGGTAGACGCATCACTCTTTTGTTCGCTCTTTCGTCCTTTTTTGTTCATCATAATCATATTCACCATCGCGGCGTTCTTCACCATCAATCATGGCTTCCCGTCTGCGGCGATCGGGACCGAGAAAGGTTTCGGCTTTAATAAAACTGCGCGGGTGCTCGATGACGGAACAAATCCTCAAATAGACCATTTTTGCCGAAATCGGTTTGGCCAAAAATTCATTGATGCCAGCATCACGGGCTTTGATGATTTGGGCAAGATCGGAATAGCCGGAAACCATGATGATCGAAGTAAAGGGGTCGATGTTGTCTTCACCGGCCCTGATCCTTTCCACCAATTCAATACCGTTCATGGGTTCCATCAGATTATCGGCAAAGACAATATCCACATTGGACGATTTTAGAATTGTCAGGGCTTCTAACCCTCCGGGGGCTTCTGCAATCGTCTTGATACCCAAGGCATGGAGCACATTTTTAAGAATGAGCCGCATGGGCTGATAATCATCAACGATCAGAACACTCAGGTTGCTAAGGTCGTAATCCGCCATCCGTCAGTCCCGTGAATTAAGAATAGCTCTCACTTAATCATATCATAATGGTAAGTTCTAACATTCAGCACTATTCGATTAGCCAAGTGAAAGCAACAACGCACCTTCTTCTACCCTGTCATCGACCGCAAAAAAGACTTCACCGACGATCCCGCTGGCGGGGGCGGAAATCGTGTGTTCCATTTTCATCGCTTCAAGCACAATAAGTGGATCACCGATTTTCACTTGATCACCTGCCTTCACCGAAACTTGCACAACCCTTCCCGGCATGGGTGCGGTAAGGCTTCCAGCGGCCTGTTCGTGACCTTCCAGCGAGGCCGCAGGATCATCAAGAACAAGCGTCTCAATCTGTCCCAGTACATCGACGACAATTTCCTGGCCAATGTGTCTGACCATGGCCTTGAGCCGTCGTCCGTCAAGGAAGGCGACAACGGAGCCCTCGTCATCGAAACCGCCACTTGCCGACAGGGTTGATCCGGCGATTTCCAGAAAAAAACCATTCGCCCGATAATGCACACAGACCGTTTCCGTCTTGTTGTTGGTGCTGTTGTGGAAGTTAAGCTCATGGTGATTATCACCGTTCATGCGCCAGCCCACCGTCGAATGCCACGGGGAATATGGGTCTGTCGAAGTCCTGGCCAACGCGGCCACCTGTTCGTTACGGCGCAGCATGATTGACAGAGAGGCAAGGGCCAACGCGTCACTGCCAAGACTTTTAGCCTGGGCGCATAACTGACGATGATGACGCTCTATAAAGCCCGTATCGATGCGTGCCTTCTTAAAGGCAGGGTTGGCAAAGGCCCGGCGCAGAAATTGCAAATTGGTGACAACGCCAGCAACTTCCATATCCTCGAGGACCATGGACATGCGGCTGAGCGCTGCCTCACGATCAATACCCCAGACAACGACCTTGGCGATCATCGGGTCATAATGGGAGGATACCGCGTCGCCTTCGCGCACGGCGCTGTCGACCCTGACCGCACCGCCATAGTCATCGTTGCTCCGCAAGCGAAAGCGTTCAATAACGCCGCCTGTCGGCAGGAAATCGTTTGATGGATCTTCGGCGTAAAGACGGGCTTCCAGCGCGTGGCCTGACGGTATCAGTTCCATCTGATCGCGGGGCAGCTCGTGACCGGCGGCGACAAGCAACTGCCACTCAACCAGATCCTCACCAAAAATCATTTCCGTGACCGGATGTTCGACCTGCAGGCGGGTATTCATTTCCATGAAATAGAACGCCCCGTCTGGGCCAAGCAGGAATTCAACCGTCCCGGCACCGACGTAACCGATGGCATCTGCCGCAGCGATAGCGGCAGCACTTAAATCCTGTCGCAAGGCCGGTGACAGTCCTGGCGCAGGTGCTTCTTCCAGGACTTTTTGATGACGGCGCTGAATTGAGCAATCCCGTTCAGATAAACTAACCACGTTTCCAAGACTGTCGGCGAAGACCTGAACTTCCACATGCCTTGGGCCAACGACACATTTTTCAAGCAACAAGGTGGCGTCGCCAAAAGCCGCCTTGGCTTCGCGTTTTGCAGAGGTAATGGCGGCCTCAAGATCAGCCGCTTTTTCGACAATCCGCATACCGCGCCCGCCGCCCCCGGCAGAGGCCTTGATCATCACCGGATAGCCGATTTTTTTAGCCCCGGCTTTTAAGGTTCCCAGGTCTTGCTTTGCGCCATGATAACCGGGGACGACGGGAACATCCGCCGCTTCCATGATCCGCCGCGCCCGAACCTTTGATCCCATGGCGTCTATGGCGCTCACCGGCGGGCCGATAAATGTCAGCCCGGCATCCTCGACGGCGGCGGCAAAGGCGGCATTTTCCGACAAGAACCCGTAACCGGGATGGATAGCCTGGGCACCACTTTGCAGGGCGACTTCGATGATTGCCTGTGCATTCAGGTAGTCGTCGATTTGATATGCCTGATCAGCGACTTCAACATGCAGGGCGTCTGCGTCATGCTCGCTGAACACGGCGACTGTCCGTACCCCCATGGCGCGGGCAGTGCCAGCGATGCGGACGGCAATTTCACCCCGGTTGGCAATTAGAACTGATGAAAACATTACTGCACGTCCTTTATCCATGAAGGCGCGCGTTTTTCAAGGAAAGCCGAAACACCTTCCTTGCCTTCGCTGGAGGCGCGAACATTGGCGATGCGGACAGCCGTTTCCTCGACCAGATCATCATCAATACCCAGACCGTTTTGGTAGAAAAGAAGATCCTTGACCCCGGCCATGGCGGCCGGGCTGTTTTTCAGCAATTGACAAACCAGCTCCTCGCCCTTGGCCTCAAGGTCTTCTGTCGCCACAACTTCGTGAACGAGGCCGATCCGTTTGGCCTCCTCGGCGTTAAAGACTTCGGCGCTTAACGTATAACGCCGGGCCTGGCTTTCACCGATGGCGGCACGCACGTAAGGTGAAATAACCGAGGCAATCAGCCCCAGCTTCACTTCCGACAGGCAGAATGTCGCGCGCTCGGAAGCGATAACAATATCGCAACAAGCGCTCAGACCGACGCCGCCCCCATAAGCCGCACCCTGGACAAGGGCCACGGTCGGCCTGGACAAAAAATTGAGCTTACGCATCAGGTCGGCCAGTTCCCTGGCATCGGCCATGTTTTCTGCATGGGAATAGTCGGCGGTGCGGGCCATCCAGTTCAGGTCACCCCCGGCGGAAAAACTTTTGCCGTTTGCGGCTATCACGACGACACGGACCTGTTTGTTTTCTTCCAACTCCACAAGTTTGCTGATCAGATTGCCGATCAGGACGTCGTCAAAGGCGTTATGAACATCAGGCCTGTTCAGGGTCAGGCGGGCAACGCCGCGCTTATCAATATCCAAAAGTACGTTATCCATCATTTACATCCTGAAGACGCCAAAGTCGGTTTTTTCAATCGGGGCATTCAGCGATGCTGATATGCCCAGGCCCAGAACCATGCGGGTATCGGCGGGGTCGATAATGCCGTCATCCCAAAGCCGGGCACTGGCATAATAGGGATGGCCCTGGTCTTCGTATTGCTGCTGGATGGGCTTGCGGAAGCGCGCTTCGGCGGCTTTGCTCCACTTCTTGCCGCCCTTCTCGATGCCGTCGCGCTTGACCGTCGCCAGCACCGAAGCCGCCTGCTCGCCACCCATCACCGAAATTCGGGCGTTGGGCCACATCCACATCATGCGCGGCGAGTATGATCGTCCACACATGGAATAATTACCCGCCCCGAAACTGCCGCCAATAACCACGGTGAATTTGGGCACACGGGCACAGGCGACGGCGGTGACCATCTTGGCGCCGTCCTTGGCGATGCCGCCAGCTTCATACTTTTTGCCAACCATGAAGCCGGTAATGTTTTGCAGAAAGACGAGGGGGATTTTCCGTTGCGCGCAAAGCTCAACAAAGTGGGCTCCCTTCTCGGCTGACTCAGAGAACAAAATGCCGTTGTTGGCGATGATACCGACCGGATATCCGTAGATGCGGGCAAACCCGCAAACCAGTGTCTGGCCATACAGCTGTTTGAATTCATCAAAAACAGAGCCATCGACAACCCGGGCGATGACCTCGCGAACATCGTAGGGCTTGCGGGTATCGGCGTTGACGACGCCATAAAGCTCATCAGCCCCGTACAAGGGCTCAACGGTTTCGGCGATGTCCATATCGATTTTTTTAACCCGGTTCAGGTTGCCGATGGAGCGCCGGGCGATCGCAAGGGCGTGGGCGTCATCATCGGCCATGTGATCGGTGACGCCGGAAATTCTTGTATGAACCTCAGCCCCACCCAGCTCTTCGGAGGTAACCACCTCGCCTGTCGCCGCCTTAACCAGCGGCGGGCCACCAAGAAAGATGGTGCCCTGTCCTTTAACGATAATGCTCTCGTCGGACATCGCCGGAATGTAAGCCCCGCCCGCCGTGCAGGAACCATGGACAATGGATATCTGCGGGATGCCTTTTCCCGACATGGTCGCCTGATTATAAAAAATGCGACCGAAGTGATCGCGGTCGGGAAATACATTGTCTTGCAGGGGCAGAAAGGCGCCGCCACTTTCGACCAAATATATGCACGGAAGATTGTTCTCCAGAGCGATTTCCTGAGCCCGCAAATGCTTCTTCACAGTCATTGGGTAATAGGTGCCGCCCTTGACAGTCGGGTCATTGGCGACGATCACACATTCCTGTCCCGAGACACTGCCAATACCGGTTATGACCCCCGCTGCCGGGACCACGTCATCGCCATAAAGGCGGTAAGCGGCCATTTGCGAGAATTCCAGAAACGGCGAGCCAACATCGAGCAACAGGCGAATTCGTTCCCTTGGCAGCAAGCGTCCACGTGCCAGATGCCGGGCGCAGGACTTCTCGCCGCCGCCTTGTCGAACACGGGCGACCTTGATCTCCAGATCATCAACAAGGGCGCGCATGGCCGTACTGTTGGCTTTAAAAATTTCGGAACGTGGATTGGCCCCGCTGTTGATCACACTCATGGATTTAAGTCCCGTTGGTTATTTCTTTTTCGGTCGATCGCAAGTCGCGCCGCCAGCCTCTTTCCAGGCTTCGTAACCGCCTGCAAGATGTTTAACGTTTTTCATGCCCATGTCTTGCAGGGATTTGGTGGCCAGCGCCGAACGCCAGGCCGACTGGCAATAAAGCAGATAGGTCTTGTCATCGTTGTCGAAGACATCGCGGTGGTAGGGGCTTTCAGGGTCTACCCAGAATTCCAGCATCCCACGCGGCGCGTGAACAGCACCCGGGATCATCCCTTCGCGGTCCAGTTCGCGAACGTCGCGAAGATCGACAAGGATCAGTTGTTCGCCATTATCTGCCTGTACTTCCTCCATGGTCATTTCTTCAACGACGGCCGAAGCCTCTTCAAGGAGTTTCTTATAACCCTTGGTAATCATCTCTTACCATCCTCCACTTTGCAGCCATTTTTTGACCATCCAAAGACGGTCCGACCCCCAGAACCCTTCTCCGTCGACGATAAAATAAGGAGAACCGAAAACGCCTTTCTCAAGGGCCTTGTCGGTTTCGGCCCGCATCTTATCCTTGACGTTTTGGTCTTCAAGGGCGGCCAGCAATTCGTCCTTGTCGACAAACAGGGCGGCGGCAATAGCGGCGACGGCCTGGGGTGTGGAAATGTCCTGTCCTTCGCCAAAGACGGCGTGAAACAGAGATTTCGCCAGCAACCGGGCCTGATCGGGGTCGCGCTCATTGATCCAGTAAAAGGCCCTTGTAGCGGCAACGGTGTGGACAGGGAAGACTGCGGGCATTTTCCAGGCAACATCCATGTAACGAGACAAACGCTGCCAGTCTTTCAAGGCGTACTCGCCACGCATCGGTTGCTGGACCAGCGGCGCCATGCCGGTTTTCTTGAACGCGGCCCCCAGCAAAAACGGTTTCCAGATACAGGTGCGGCCATTGTCGGCGGCGATCTGATCGATCTTCTGGGCCGCGAAATAGCCGTAAGGAGATGAAAACTCGAAATAGAATTCTACTGGATCACTCATCTCCTCACCCTTCATTGATTATCGAGCGGGCAATAACCATGCGCTGGATGTCGCTGGTGCCCTCGTAGATTTGACAAACGCGAACGTCACGGTAAATACGTTCGACCGGAAAATCTTCCAAATATCCATAGCCGCCGTGAATTTGAATGGCATCTGAGCAGACTTTTTCCGCTATTTCCGAAGCAAACAGCTTGGCCATGGAGGCCTCGGCAAGACACGGCTGGCCCGCATCGCGCAAAGACGCTGCATGCAGGGTCATTTGTCGGGCCACTTCAATACCTGTTGCCATATCGGCAAGGCGGAAGGCGATGGCCTGATGATCGGCGATAGGCTTGCCAAAGGTCACCCGTTCACGAGCGTAATCCCGGGCTGCCTCGAAGGCTGCCCGGGCCATGCCAACGGATTGCGCGCCAATACCAATGCGACCGCCTTCCAGATTGGAAAGCGCGATCTTGTATCCGGCCCCTTCCGGGCCCAGCAACAAGCCTATGGGCAGGCGCATATTCTCAAACGTCAGGGCGACGGTTTCATGGCCGCGTTGGCCCAGCTTGTGTTCGGCAGGTCCTGTCGAGTAGCCATCCGTATCGGTCGGCACGATGAAGGCCGAAATACCCTTCTTTCCTGCATCAGGATCGGTAACGGCAAAAACAATGACAACCCCGGCAATCACCCCTGAGGAAATAAACAGCTTCGTGCCGTTTAGCAGATAGTGATCGCCATCGCGTTTGGCGCTGCATTTAAGGTTCGCCGCGTCAGACCCGGCCTCGGCCTCGGTCAGCGCAAAAGCACCAATCGTCTCGCCACTTGTCAGGGCAGGCAGAAAGCGCTTCTTCTGCTCGTCACTGCCGTATTGAACAATTGGCATGGTGGCGACACCGTTGTGGACTGACATTGTTGTCGAGACACCGCCATCACCGGCGGCGATTTCCTCCATGGCCAGAACGAAAGAGACAAATCCGGCCTCGACCCCGCCCCATTCTTCGGGCGCCAGCATGCCGAGCAGCCCGAGTTCGCCCATTTCTGAAAACACGGCGCGCGGGGTTTTCTTTTCCCGGTCCCACGCGGCGGCATTGGGGCGCAGACGGTCCTTGGCAAACGCGCGGGCCGTATCACGAATAAGGGT
>JACNJU010000156.1 GCA_014382375.1 Rhodospirillaceae bacterium | reverse complement strand
AGTCGGGGAGTTTCTGAGGCTTTGAGCGTAACGGTACTGGATCTGGTTGAGCAGGCTCAGTTGCTCGCAGACGATGCAGCGCTTGAAGCGAAAAGTGCTGTAGAGACAGGACTTGCAACTATCCTGCTTCAGACTCTTGCCTTCGTTATCGTCGCGGGTTTGATCGTCTGGTTATACGTGCAACGCAATGTTATTCGGCGCCTGCGTTCGTTGGCATCGGTTATGGGGCGCCTGGCAAGCGGCGATCTGGATGCTCAGGTGCAGACCGAAGGAAATGACGAGCTAACAGAAATGGCGGAGACCGTGAAGGTGTTTCGAGATCAGGCCATTGTTAAAACCGAGCTTGAACTTGAACGTGACCGTACGGAAGCGGAACTGCGCCGGCATAAAACCGAACTTGAACAGATCGTCACTGAGCGAACGGCGCAGCTATCCCACATCAATGTGCAACTACAGAACGAAGTCATCAGTCATGACGAGGCGCGTGAACATGCGGAGCGAGCCAATGCCGCAAAAACAGAGTTTCTGGCCGCCATGAGCCATGAGATCAGGACGCCGATGAATGGCATCCTAGGCATGTTGAGGATATTGAGGGATAGCCCACTCAGTGAAGAGCAACGCCAACGGCTATCTGTTGTTCGTTCATCAAGTCAGACCCTGCTCGGCATTCTCAATGATATTCTGGATTACTCTAAAATCGAATCTGGTGAGGTGCATCTGTCTCCGGAAACTTTTGATCTCGGCCAATTGCTTGATGACATAACGGTACTCATGCGGTTTCGCGCCGTTGAGAAGGGCATATCCCTGATGACGCATATAGACGGCGGTGTGCCAACAATTTTACAGGGAGATGCCGGGAAATTGAGTCAGGTTCTGCTGAACCTGATCGGAAACGCGATCAAGTTTACAGAGAGTGGAGCGGTCGACATTACCGTTAGCACTGTCGCCGGACGTGGTAATCGCGATGTGATGTTACGGTTCGAAATACAGGATTCCGGGATTGGTATCGATTCCGATCGCCAGGAACGACTGTTCGAAGCTTTCTATCAGGCAAATGAGCAGGTCTCGCGTAAATACGGCGGCACAGGATTGGGGTTGGCAATCTGCCGCCGTCTGGCTGATGCCATGGGTGGTGAAATCGACGTTCAAAGTGAAGCCGGAAAAGGAAGCCTGTTCTGGTTTACCGCGCGATTTGAGCATGGCGAAGTGTCCGCATTGCGTGAAATGAAGCTCGAGCTTCCGACCGCCCTTGCGGGAGCCCCGTCGCATTCCATCCTGCTGGTAGAAGACAACGATATCAACGCGCTTGTAACGCAGACGTTTCTTGAAAAGATGGGGCATGCCGTGGTTCATGCAGAAACCGGAGAAGCCGCAGTCAAGGCTGCGGCCATAGAGACGTTCGATGTCGTCTTGATGGATATTTCATTGCCTGGCATCGCCGGAATTGAGGCCGCGAGACAGATACGGGCATTTTCTAATGAAAAATATAAGGGCGTGCCGATTGTGGCAATGTCCGCTCATGTCTTTCAGAATGAAATTTCTGCCGTTTTGGAAGCGGGCATGAATGCTTTTGTTGGCAAGCCTGTATCACCGGAGCGCCTGGCCGAAGTATTGAATGAAGTGACGGCATCCGATTCATTGCTGTTTTCTCCACCGGACAGTGTATCACCTGAAGAGACGCCATCTCTGTTAGATACCTCTGTTCTGCGAGAAGACCTGGCGATCATCGGCTTAGAGAAAACGACACGCATGGTGACGTCGTTTCTTGATTTATCTACGGAGAAATATCAACAATTCCATAAGGCTGTGAATGAAGAAGACTGGCCAAGCGCAATTTACGCAGCACACTATTTGAAAGGCAGCGCCTCAAGCCTTGGCTTGGAGGCCTTGGCAAGCTGCGCGCATGAGTTGGAATTAGCCATGAAGGATGATGAAGTAACGGTCATCAAAGAACGGGTGGACCAGTTCAGGTCTTTGCACGATGATTCGAGAATTGCTCTTGAATCATATTGGGCGCAGTTGACACCCTCCCTGCCAGATCATCGTTCCAAGATGTCTGCTGCAAATACATAACCCTCCCCGTGTGCTGTGACGATGATTTCCGGTTTTTTTGGATCGGGTTCGATCTTTCCCCGCAATCGCTTCACCAAAACATCTATGGTTCGGTCACTTGGATCCCATGAGCGATGGGTGGTAGAGTTCAGTAAGCGGTCACGAGTCAGAACAATATTGGGACGTTCTACAAATGCATTTAGCAGTTCGTATTCTGCCCGTGTCAGGCGCTCATGTTCACCGTTTGGTGATACGAGCTTGCGTGTGCGGGTATTAAAAGTCCAACCAGCGAATCGTTTTACGGGGTACTCCACGACCGATCCGCTTTTCATGCGCCGTAACAGACTCTTTACCCGCGCCAGAAGTTCCCTCGGATTAAAGGGCTTTGTTACGTAGTCATCAGCGCCAATTTCCAATCCGACGATACGGTCGACCACGTCCGCCCGCCCGGTGACCAGGATAATGCCAACGTCAGAGCCATTCCTGAGCTCCCGAGTCAAATCAAGCCCATCCTCACCAGGCAAATTGATGTCCAGCAATATGAGGTCAGCCGGATCGCGTGCGATCGACGTGCGCAGGGATGGGCCGTCTTCTGCCTCAGTAACACGGTGGCCGGCGGCTTCCAGGTATCCGGAAAGCTTTGCCCGGGTAACCTCGTCATCCTCGACGACAATGATGTGATGGGCGTTGAGATCGGGGCTGGAGGGCATCCAGAACCTCTTGGGTTGAGACTCAATTGATTAATATGTTAACAATTTTTCACAATAATTCACAAGTTGTATTTGTCTAGATGGTACGTCATTCACAAGGAGGTTTTACAATGGGGCGAGAAATAATGCTCAGGAATAACCGGGGTAAAACTGCGAACAAACGCAGATTGTGATTGTGATGATCGGCGCGGCAAATAAGCCGCTTAAACAAGGAGAGGTAAAGTGAAGAGACTTACAAATAAACTGGTGGCTGGAATTTTGGCGGTATTTTTGGCTGCCGTTTCAGGCCCGGCATTGGCGCAGGATTCAAGCAAGCCAATTAGAATTCCAACACATAACTGGTCAAGCCAGGTCGTGATGGCCTATGTGATTGGCGGGATTTTTGAAAGCATGGGGAACACCGTTGAATATGTACCGGCTGATTCCCAGACCGTTTATGAAGCGGTTCGGAATGGTGACATCACTATTTCGCACGAAGTTTGGCAATCTAGCTTCGGCAAATCATTTTACAATGCAATGGCAAAAGGTGGTCTGATTGATGCCGGAACACATGCGGCGGCGACTCTGGAAGAATTAGGTGTTCCCCGTTATGTGGTCGAAAACAACCTCTGTCCTGGTCTCCCAGCTTGGGAAGCGTTGAAAAATTGCCCAGAAGTATTTGCAACAGCAGATTCCGGTGGCAAGGGCCGTATATTGGAAGGCCCCCAAAGTTGGCATGGTGATCTTATGCCCGATCGCATTAAAGCCCTGGGAATTGATGATAAATATGTCGTTAAATTTGCCGGCTCTGCTGATGCAATTTGGGCCGAACTTGCTTCTGCCAAGAAAGAAGGCCGAGGCATCATCACGTTTAACTGGACGCCTAACTTTACCGATGCTGATGGCTTCGACTTTATTGAGTTCCCTGCTTACACAGACGGCTGCAGAATTGCAGACGGAGGTGATGGCAGTTGTGGTTCGCCAAAGGGCTGGTTGAAGAAAGCTGCTAACTATAAGTTCCCTAAAACACACCCGGCTGCCTATACAGCGTATACCAAAATATCTTTCACCACGAAGGATATTGGTCAAATGGCCGCGCTGGTTGACATTGACAAAATGAGCCATGAAGACGCAGCCAAGGCATGGCTAGCTGCTCATGAAGATGTCTGGAAGCCTTTCACAGAATAGGGTTCAGATAGTAATGCTCCTGCGCTCCCAAGAAGGCGTATCGCAGATATGCACCCCCCACCGCTGGTCTCCCACGACCAGCGGTGGGGTATCTGCCTTCATTTCCCTGTTTATAGAAATACGGTTCGATGAGGCTAAAAAAGTCTATAGTGTTTGCCCGTCCGCATGACGCATTAGCGATGATGCTGATGTCAGCCATCGACATCTGTGCTGGATGTTTTATTAGTCGGCAAGCATGCAACGACGCTTTGGGATGACGGCAAGGATCAGAAAATGACCAACGAGATCAGCAAAAATACCGATGCACACCCCGTCATAAAATGTGAGTCCGTCTACAAAATATTTGGCGAAAACATTGCACAAATGATGCGGAGTTCAAATGGCAACGTTGATGTGGAAGGATTCAAAAATGCGGGCTGTATTTTTGGTGTCAACAATGCCTCTTTTGAAGTCCACAAGGGCGAAATGTTGGTGGTCATGGGTTTATCTGGATCCGGGAAATCAACACTCCTGCGCTGTATTTCTCGGCTGACTGAAACAACGGCCGGAAACATATTTATCGAAGGCGAAGACTTGCTCGCCATGAACCCTCGGGAGCTGATTGAACTTAGACGTAATAAGATGGGTATGGTTTTTCAAAGCTTTGCTTTGTTGCCCCACAAAACCGTACTGGAAAACATCGCCTTCCCTTTGCAAATGAAAGGCTCAGGCACTCAAGACAGTATTAATAGAGCCGCAGGCATGATCGAGCTTGTTGGTCTCGGCGGGCGCGAAAATTATTTTCCAAGACAATTATCTGGCGGCCAACAGCAGCGTGTTGGTATCGCCAGATCATTGGCCGTAGAACCTGATATCTGGTTCCTGGACGAACCTTTTTCGGCACTTGACCCGCTAATAAGAAAAGAAATGCAGGATGAATTTCTGCGCCTTCAGGCAATGCTTCACAAGACCATTCTCTTTGTCACACACGACTTTGATGAAGCCCTCCGGTTGGCCGACAGAATAGCAATCATGAAAGAGGGAATAATCGAACAGATCGATACACCTGCTAATATTGTTCTCAACCCCTCTACTGAATACGTTGCTAAATTCACCAATGATGTGCCCCGTGAAAAGGTTCTGACCTGTGGGAATGTCATGGAGGAAATTGGCTCCACTTCCGACGTCAGTGGATTAAGAGTGTCCAAAGACGCCATCATTGAAACTGTTGCAGAAGCCGTATTGAATGAGCCAAAGCCCGTCGCTGTTATTGATGGCAACGACGAGATGATTGGTGTTCTCAATAGAAAATCAATTATTCATATTCTGTTTGGCAAGAGCAGTGCAGAGTCATTGATCGCTAATCGGATGGCTGGCGTTTGATTATGAACCTGTTAGCGCGGCACCCGAAACAGTTGCAATTTACCATTTTGTTGGCTGTCTTTTTTGTTCTGTATTATTCAATTGCCCCCGCGGAGAACAATATTTTTCGGCGGATTCCCGCGAATTTACCCGCAGCCCCACCGATGCTTAGTGTTTTGGTAGTATTTTTGAGCCGCACGTTGATCTGCCTTCAAAACTTGACCTCGAGCATTGATTGAGAAGGTAAAA
>JACNJU010000159.1 GCA_014382375.1 Rhodospirillaceae bacterium | reverse complement strand
GGTGAGGTGGAGCGGGGTGTCCTGGGGGACGGAGAGGACACCGCGATGGAAAAGGTAAATGCATTCGCGGAAGGGAATATAGATAAAAAATCAACCGAAGGCATCGTTTACAAAGATCCCAACGGGAAAGCCGTCAGCAATACAAGCCGGGCGAGGAAGCGTGACCTGGACAGCATACCGGTCCCCGCCTGGGATATCACACCAATTGAGAACTATCTGGAGCGTGGTTTCGGTTTTGGCGTTGATCGTGGACGCTCCATGCCCTTGATGGCAAGCAGGGGATGTCCTTACCAGTGTACTTTCTGCTCAAATCCGTCCATGTGGACGACAAGGTGGATTCCGCGCAATCCGGATTTGCTGCTCGATGAAATCGAGGCCTATCAGGAAAAATACAAGGCGGTTAATTTTGATTTTTACGACTTGACCGCCATTGTCAAAAAGGACTGGATTGTTGATTTTTGCCACAAAATAGAAGAACGGGGCCTGACCTTCACATGGCAATTACCCAGCGGCACCCGCTCAGAGGCTATTGATGACGAAGTGGCGGGATTGCTCTTTAAATCCGGTTGTCGCAACCTGTCCTATTCTCCGGAAAGCGGCTCACCCAGCGTGTTGGCTCGTATCAAGAAAAAGATAACGACCGACTCCGTTATTGAATCCATCTCCAGCAGTTTTTCCCAGGGCATGAACGTCAAGTGCAATATTATTTTTGGCTTCCCCGGGGAAACCCTGAAAGAAGTTTTTGAAAGCTACCGCTTTATCATGCGCATGGGAATTGCCGGTGCGTATGACATCAGCGTCTGGGCCTTTTCCCCTTATCCGGGATCCGAGTTGTTTGAGCAAATTCGCGAAGAAAAAGGCATTGTCCTGGATGATAAATATTACGACAGTTTGCGCTCGTATGCCGATGCCTCAAGAACTGTTTCATACAGCGAGAACTTCAGCGACAAAAAGTTGAAAGCCTTGCGCTGGTTTGGCGTTGCCTTGTTTTACAGTTCAGCCTGGTTGCGCCGCCCCCTGCGGCCTTTCAGGATGGTTTTGAATGTCATGCGCGGAACCCAGGAATCCCGTTCAGAAATGGCATTGGCAAACATGTTGCGACGGAAAACCCTGAGTGAGGATGCTTAAACGCCAGGTTGGATCAGAGCTTTTCCCAAATCTTGATAATGCGCCAACCACCCTTGCCATCAGCTTCAAGCAGATACGAATGATTTTTGTCCATATCGACGCTAAGCACCTTCAACAAAACTGGGTTTAAGGAATGTATGAGCAGGTGTGAGAAATTTGCCTTTGAGAGGTTGGAACGGAAATTATCCTCATCCACGTGCTGATATGCACTTAGATAGCTTTTGTATATTCCTTGCCCGCCTAATTCATACCTAGTGATCACTCCAGATTCGCCACTTCCTTGGGGATCAAGTACGTAAAGGGTGTTTCCAGGAACAAGCAGATCTTTCAGTTCAACCCCAACCGTCCTGAAATGAGGAACCGGTGGGAAACGATCAAAGCGTAATTTATTGGCGAACACGAAGGGCGCCAGCAACATCAAGGTGACTGGAAGCCAGGAGACGTTTTTGGGCCACTGTCGTCCTTCAACATATTTCCGCCACAGGATGGCGAGTCCGTAAGCGGTAAAGGCGACTCCGATCATTCCCAACTGCATATTGTAACGCCAAAATGAGGCGGCACGAAGCGCATCGAATTTGCCGAAAGTTGTGACATAGGCGACAAAAAGGAAGGCGTTGTGGGCAAGAAATATACCCCCTGCAATTATGGCGATCCGGTCAAAGGGGGTGCGATAGTTGATTATGGCCTTGATGCCAAACCCGACGATGACCACCAACAAGAACAAATACGCGCCTTTTTTCGATAGGACGGTCAGCATTTTCAGAAGAATTTGCGGGATGTACTCAAATAGCCAGTCGGAATACGCAGTCACCTGCATTTCCTTGGCAGGAAGTTCCTGACCGATGTAGTAGCGCCACACCAGGAAGATAAAGATGGCAGGAATTGTCATTCTGGGCAGCATGGCAATCAAGTCTTTAAACCTGATCTTCGGGTCTCGTAGTCCGGCCAGAACAATGGCGCAGACGACGATGACAAACATTACCACGGTTGATTGCTTCAGGTTGACCAGCAACATCAACAACAGGCCGATCTGCAGGGCATTCTGCAGGGCTTCATTGCGCTTTCCATCGGCCAGGGCGCCTAGCATGTACCAGCCAATCACCACCGCCAATCCTGTTACTGTTGATGTCGCAACATCGGCATAGGACGTCAAAGCAACTTTTTGAACGAAAGTTGTGTTCAGCAGGGTCGTTGACAAGCCACCGAGGGCGCAAAGGGTCCACCCCGGCGTGGATATATCCTGTTCGCGGCCAAGGCCTGTCCGGATCAGTCGGATTGAAATAAAGCTGAAGGTAAGCAACATAAAGACATTAACCAATGCCCCGGCATTTTCAAGAAAGCGACCGGCTATCAGGCTCGCCAGATAACTTACGTAATGCCAGCCAAAGGGATATGCGGCCAAGGTGCCACTTCGATGATAGTTCGTGGAATTCGGGAATGCTCCAGTTTCCAACATCAGGCGAGGGGTGATCAGCCAGTCGGAAAATTCGTCCCATTGAGAGCCGACCATGGCCGAGACCAGAAGCAATAGCGGGGCTGCCAGTAAGGCAACTTTTAACATTCCTTTCGGGAATAAGGGCTCCTCACGTCTTAGCGCGACAATTAGTGCGATAACGGCCATACCGCCTGTACCCATTGCAAGGTATGCAAAGGAAATTGGTGTAAAAACACCTAAAACAGTGAGAACGAGATTTACAACAGCCCATCCATAAAAAGGGGCCACTTCGTATAGTTTTCCCTTGCCGAGAAAGAACGATCCTATGGCGAAGAAGAAAATCCAGAGTATCGCTGATGCCAGGAACGAATCAATTTGCCCGCTGTGTTGAATAAAATTAGAGATGTAATCTGCCATTTGAAGCGGGTGCCTGTGTCAATGAAATTAGGGGAATTCTGGGACGCAACGTAATGAATTCCCCCCTTTAAGACCACCCCAAAAAAACCTTGTTCCTCAACCTGGAAACCCTATTGAAAGGTTGTTGCAAGGGTGTCGTGGACACTGGTGTCTGATTAGTGATAGCGTCCCGCAAAACAGCCGACAAACTGGTTCGTCCACGTCAGTATTTCGGGTTTAATTTTATTGTAAAAAGACAATGCTAGGCTTTTAACATGTGCGGAATATTCGGAATCATCGCCAACAAAGGTGCATCTTGCGACAAGACGGCGTTTCACCAATCGATTATTGAGCTGTTTAAGCTGTCTGAACCGCGTGGGCGCGAAGCCAGTGGTCTGGTCATTGCCGCAAGTGATGAGGTACACGTCTTCAAACGTCCGATTGCTCCTTCATCCATGCTTCGGTCCGCCGATTTTAAATCATTTGTGAAAGCAAGCGAGGCGGCTTACCAAGTTGATGACAATGGCCTGGCATCGGAGGCCTATGCGGCGATTGGTCATTGCCGACTTGTTTATAATGGTACAGAGACTGTTGTTGGCAATAACCAGCCAATCATAACCGATCAAAGCATTGGAGTTCATAACGGATTGATAACCAATGACCGTGAACTTTGGGACCAGCATTTAGACATTGACCGTTCGCTTGATACGGATTCCGAAGTAATCTACCGCCTGATCGACAAGTATGTCGAAAGTGGCGATGACTTGTCACAAGCTATATCCCAGACGTTTGCAAAACTGACCGGCACAGCTTCCCTGGGATTTTTCAGAAATGACGCCAGGCTGATGGCCTTGGCCACAAATAATGGCTCTATTTATTCGGCCCATTTCGAAGAATTGGGAATTTTCGCCTTTGCCTCAGAAAAATTCATTCTGGAGAGCTTTATCGAAAAAGGACCAATTGGGAGAAAATCCAGGGGAACAGAGGTTAATCAGCTTGTTGTTGATAGCGGCATGATTATTCCTTTCGATGATGCTGTTCCCCAAACTTTCAAATTCGACCATCCCGTGATGGCGACGGCGACGGTTTTTTCCAAATCCCTGCTTAGCGTTAAAGACATGACCGATCATTTGGCCGATGTTCAGCGCTGCACCAAATGCGTCCTGCCGAATACCTATCCCTATATCGAATTTGACCAGGATGGCATTTGCAATTATTGCCGGGATTACAAGACGCAAAAACCCGAAGGTCGCGATGCCCTCGAGGAAATTCTGGCAAAACATCGAAGCAAGGATGGTTCACCCGATTGTATTGTTGCTTTCAGCGGGGGACGCGACAGCTCGTACGGACTGCATTTGATCAAGAATGAAATGGGCATGAACCCAATCGCGTTTACCTATGACTGGGGCATGGTTACAGATATCGCCAGACGTAATTCGGCGCGCATGTGTGGTCAGTTAGGCGTTGAACATATATTGCGCGCCGCTGATATTCCGGCCAAACGACGCTATATTCGTAAAAACATCCATGCATGGCTGGCGCGTCCGAAGCTCGGCATGATTCCGATCTTTATGGCCGGTGACAAAATGTTCTTCCATTACTTAAGGGAATTGCGCAAGGAAACAGGTCTGGATCTGGTCCTTTTTTGCGGTGGGAACTTACTGGAACGGACGGATTTCAAAGCCGGATTTGCGGGTGTAAAGGAAAATGAACACGGCAACCGTCTGTTTGGCCTCTCCCTCGCCAACAAAATCGGTTTGTTTTCATGGTATGCATCGCAGTATTTGCTTAATCCGCGCTATTTCAATGAGTCGTTCATCGACACAATGTGGGCATACTTTTCAACCTTTATAGCCAAGGATGATTTCACCTACCTGTATCATTATCTTCCGTGGGATGAAGAAGAGATCAACAAGACCCTGATCGGTGAATATGGCTGGGAAACGGCGGCGAACAGAGACAATACATGGCGTATTGGCGATGGCTATACGTCGTTCATCAATTATATCTATCATACCGTTGCTGGATTTTCTGAATATGACACCTTCCGCTCGAACCAGATCCGCGAGGGGTTGATCACCCGCGAGCAGGCGGTGCTATTGCTTGAAGAAGATAATGCGCCAAAAATGGACGTGCTATACGATTTCGCCAAACATACGGGATTTAATCTGGAGGAAGTCCTGACCCGGATTAACTCCATCGAAAAACTGTACTGAAAAGGGAACACATGGCGGACGGTAAATTTCGGCTTCAATCGAAATTCCTGACCGATGCCGCCTGGAATTATGGCGCCTTCGCCGTGATGGCGGGTACCGGCGTTATCCTCAATTTTTTTATTGCCGCCTACTACGGTGTCGCAGCGCTTGGTGTGTTCAACCAGATTTATGCCGTCTATGTTGTTACCGCCCAGTTTGCCGTCATGGGGTTCCATGACTCGGCGCAAAAACATACCTCTGAAATAGACGAGGAGCCGGAACATCTGGGTGTCGTCTCGGCCGCAGCGGTTGTCCTGGCGGCCGCCTTTGGGCTGCTCACAGCTTTTGGCATTTATCTTCTAAGTTACCCAATCGGTGTATTGGCGGAAAGCGAGTCGGTGGGCA
>JACNJU010000139.1 GCA_014382375.1 Rhodospirillaceae bacterium | reverse complement strand
GGGGGATCGTGGAAAGCCGCGCCAGGGCGCAGGCGTTGATCATGGCGGGCAAGGGCCACTCTGAAAACCGCCGTCTTGATAAGGCTGGCCTGAAAGTTAGCGCAGACTTGCCCTCTGAAGGAAAAAGTCAGGACCATCCCTTGGTCCCGCGCGGGGGTCTGTAAATGGCAAAGGGGCTGGAACATTTTGGTATTGATCCGCACGGATTGACCTGTCTGGATGTCGGCGCCTCGACGGGCGGTTTTACGGATGTTTTACTGGTTGGCGGTGCGAAAAAGGTTTACGCCGTTGATGTCGGTCACGGCCAACTGGCCTGGAAAATTCGCCAGAACCCGGCGGTCGAGGTTCTGGAACGAACCAATGCCCGTCACTTAACCGCTGAACAAATCCCCGACCCCATAAACTTGATTGTCTGTGATGCCAGTTTTATTGGTTTGCAAACAGTGCTTCCTGCTGCCCTGTCTCTGGCCGCACCCGGTGCCCATCTGATCGCCCTGATCAAACCGCAGTTCGAAGTTGGCAAGGGCAGGGTCGGTAAGGGCGGGGTGGTGCGAGAACCGGAATTGCACACGGAAGTTTGCGAGAAAATTCAAAGCTGGCTTGAAAGTCTGCCCGGCTGGACCGTTATGGGTGTCACCGAAAGCCCGATCAAGGGCCCCGAAGGCAACCGGGAATTCCTGATCGGTGGGGCTTTTAGCGACGTTGGTTGAGTTCGCTAAAGGGCAATTGAAATACTGCTCAATGATCCCTTGAATTTGCGGGGCGTGATGGTGCGGACGATTTCATCACCCGAAAGCCGTTTCGCCTGCTCCAGGTCATAGGCCATTTGCAGATGCAGCCAGAATTCCTCGGTGGTTGAGAAATAGCGCGCCAGCCTGAAGGCGGTATCGGCGTCAATGGCGCGACCACCCTCGACGATTGCCAAGACATGGCTGTGTGGCAACCCGATGTCCTGTGACAACTCATCCGTGGTCAGTTCAAGCGGTTTGATAAATTCGTCCATCAACACAGAGCCCGGCGGAACGTCCGATGGTTTGATGCAGTCGCTGACCAGTACCGGCTTCTGTTCGGGCGGGGCAGGGGGCAGATCGAATATTTCCGTCTCAAGCCCGGCTTCGCGCCAGGCCTTCAGGCCACCGGTCATATTAATCGGCGGAACATGACCGGCCTTGATCAATTGTTTGGCGGCGGCGGCTGAACGTTTGCCAATGGCGCAATGCAGAACCAGCTTCTTGATGGTGATACGCGGGAAGGTGTCAGCATCAAGCATGGAAAGCGGCACCAGCATGGCCCCGGGGATGTGTTCCTGCTCAAATTCCGATGTTTCACGCACATCAACCAGCAACGCCTCGCCCGTCGCAAGCCAGTGGGCGACGGTTTCAACGTCGGCTTCTTCCAGTTCGATCTGTTCAGGTTCTGTATTCATGGCGGAGTTAATTCTTATCTACACTAATTGAATGTTAGAAATTATTATAAATACACAAATAATAATGTCAATTAAATTTTTAACACGTAAAAAAATTGTAAAATTAGATAAGCTCTTAATTTTACGCAATAAACAAAAACTTTTTTGGACATTTAATCAGACGTTAAATCTGCCAGCAGAAGGGCAGAGGTGGTTTCCTCGTCTTTAAGCCCCTGGACAACGCCTTTTCTATCGGCTTCGGGACGGTTTTGACTGACCTTCCACTTGCCGTGCAGGCGGTTGATTTGAATTTCCAGGCCGATGATGGCTTTTAGCATTGTTTCGGTGTAGTCCTCTGGGGCGTCGCTGACAGCCCATGGTTGATCACGCCCACCTTCCTGTTGGTATGTCAGGGCAGTGACCTGATCCAGTAACCAGTCAGCATCATCAATAAATCGTATGGGGCCATGGGCGTGAACGATGGCGTAATTCCAGGTAGGAACGACTTTTCCGTGCTCTTTCTTCGATGGGTACCACGCCGGCGTGATGTAATGGTGGGGCCCCTGAAAGGCGGCTAGAACGTCCTGTGACTGATCAATGTGTTTGGTTAACGGATTTGCTTTGGCGACGTGACCTCGCAAGACTCCGTGTTCGCTTCCGTCATCATGAACAAGCAGCGGAATGTGGTCAGCTGACAGACCGTCGCTTCCATTGCTGATCAGGGTGGCAAAAGGGTGGCCCCGCATGAGGTCATGCATCACCGGGATGCGCTGTTCCTGAAAATGTGATGGTTGATACATTGTTCTCTATTTCACGATTTTAACGCACGCAAGGTCATGGTCATGGCCTGAATGATATTGTTTTGGGTTTTTGCCAGGTGGGCAACGTCATCTTCTGCAAGATTACCGGCGATGACTTCTTTTTGGACCCACTCATCGAACATTACCTCGACTTTTTCAAGATGAAAATCGACATCCAGATAAAGCCCAAGCGGCGTGTTGGCCAACCCCATTTCCTTCCACTGGCGGTTCAGTGTCTTGGAAAAAAGATTGAGAATTTCGGGAAGAACCGGGCGGACATGGGTTGGGTCGCAAAGGTAATGATCATGACGCGGATGGGGAACGGTGATGATGATGTGGGCATCGGGTGCGCAAATACGGTACAATTCCTTCATGATCCCAAGGAACACCTGTGGGTCCGCACCCAGGTGTTCAAGGACATGGGACATCACGATATCTGTTGCGCAGTTGTCTTCGAAAGGCCAGGGAAGGGCTTCCAGGTCGACTTGTCGGTCGGGGTTTGAGCCCGCCTCCTTGTCGACGTTGATGAAGCCATCCATGTGGTTGTTGCCGCAGCCAAGATTGAGTTTCATTTATTAGCCAACCCCTCTGTTTCGGGCACATCCTTCCCGGGTCACTGTTTATCATAACAATGTTGTTCTGTGACCCCCATCACTGTGCCGTTATCGAAAATGATTATTTATCATGTCAGTGGGCAAAATAAGTGAAAGCTGAAAAGATTGATGGTGCCGATTGTAAAGAAAAGCGAGTGGCCTTCCTCCAGTGAAGGGACAACAGATTGGCAAGCCCTGTTTGAAGATCAGGAAACCGGGTTGCTGGCTGTTGTCTCGGCGAGTAAAACGCCGGCCCAATTGAAACAGCAAACGGACGCCGTTATTCGTGCCATTTTTACGCGTGAACGTGATTTGCAGGTTTTAGGAAAGCTGACAGTTTTTCTTGAGAAACTAATTCCTGAAGACGCCAGCCAGGAACGTTTGCCTGTTTTGAAAGCCACGGTCCGGCAGTTGCTTGTCAAAATAAAAGAAAATCGCATTGAAAGAGCTGCCGCGTTTGTTAAGAAAAAGAACAAAAAATCCAGACGTAAGAAATCAAACGGGAAAAATAACCGGCGTCCAAATATCATTATTGGATTTTTCAGAAGAAACGCCGATGCCCTGATTTTTCTTTTCAGTCTCCTATCGCGTGGAACAAGCGCTGATCTTTCCGACAACCAAGGTAAAGTGAGCAATCAAAAGGACGAGGCCGGAGAAGAAAGCTTTTTCCAGCAGGAAGCCTATGTTCATCATAGTGACGGTGATGGCGATACGCAGTGGCAGGACAGTGATATGCACGACATGAAAGAAGGCGTAGCCGCCAAGCCCGGTATCTTCGATGATCTGGAAGAAAAAAAGCCGGACGACAAATACGAAAGCTGGGACGATTACTAGCGGCTCATGGCGTGATAGTCCGGGTTGGGCATCATGTCGAGGCCATGGGCCAGCCGGTTGGTGTAGTTAAAAAAGCCAACCACATCGGTGATATCGAAAATATCCTGATCGGAAAACTCAACATCGCGAAGACCCTGCCTGTCAGACTCGGAAATGTCGTGCGGAGTCTTGGTCAGTTTCCAGGCGAAATCGAGCATGGTGCGTTGGCGTATGCTCAATTCGGCGACCCGGTAATTCATGCCCATCATCTCGCCCAGTTGTGGATCGCCGGACAATTCCCGTACCGCCTGACCGTGGGCGACCAGGCAGTAATAACAGCGGTTAGCGCTGGAGACGACGACGGCGATCATCTCGCGCTCAAGTTTTGAAAGCCCGCAATCTTCTTCATTGAGCATCAGTTCGTTATAAACGGATATGAAGTTGGATAACTTGGTCTGGTTACCCATGAAGGACTTCAGGACGTATGGGACCAATCCCAGTTTATCGACGCAAATGGCGAAGTATTTTTTCAGACCATCACTCAAGGAACTTTCGTCAGGCAGGTCTATCCTGACGATATGATCGGGTTGGGGCATTGTTTTGTAATCCTATAATCCGCACTGGGCCCTGAAACGTAACAGATGATCGACGAGCACCAGGGCCAGCATGGCCTCGCCAACCGGGACGGCGCGAATGCCAACGCAAGGATCGTGTCGACCTTTGGTGGCGACGTCCACGTCTTCACCATTTTCATTCACTGTTTTTCTGGAAATGGAGATGCTGCTTGTCGGTTTGACAGCAAAACGGGCGATGATGTCCTGCCCCGATGAAATGCCGCCAAGGATGCCTCCGGCATTGTTGGAAAGGAAAACCGTTTGTCCGTCTTCGCCGGCGCGCATTTCGTCTGCGTTGTCAGGACCGGTAAGGGAGGCCGCAGCGAACCCGGCGCCAATCTCGACACCCTTGACGGCGGGAATGCTCATCAACGCCGCTGCGATATCGGCGTCCAGTCTGTCGAACACCGGTTCGCCAAGGCCTGCGGGAATGCCGCTTGCCATGATCTCGATGACGCCACCCGTCGAAGAGCCTTCTTTACGAATTTCATCCAGATACATTTCCCATTCCGCCGCTGCCTTCGCATCAGGGCAGAAAAACGGATTGTCATCAACCACATCCCAGTCCCAGTTCTCACCGTCAATCAGGTTGGGACCCATTTGAACCATGGCCCCGCGGATGACGACCGGATCACCCAGAATTTCGTTTAGGACTTTACGGGCGACAGCGCCTGCGGCAACACGCATGGCCGTTTCACGGGCGCTGGAGCGGCCACCGCCACGATAATCGCGAATACCGAATTTCCTGAAATAGGTGAAGTCAGCATGGCCGGGGCGGAACTTGTCCTTGATGTCACCATAATCCTTGGAGCGCTGATCTTCATTGTGGATCATCAGGGCAATGGGCGACCCGGTGGTCTGCCCCTCGAACACGCCCGAGAGAATTTCCACAGTGTCGCTTTCACGGCGCTGGGTGGTGAATTTGGACTGACCGGGACGGCGCTTGTCGACGTAAGGCTGGATGTCCGCTTCGCTTATGGCGATGCGTGGTGGAACACCGTCAATGATGCAGCCGATAGCGGGGCCGTGACTTTCGCCAAAGCTGGTAACTGCAAATAGTTGACCGAAGGTGTTGCCGGACATATCAGTTTATATCCACTAGACGGTTGAAATGTCAGGGGCGTCAACCGCCTTCATACCGACAGTGTTGTAGCCACAGTCCACATGATGGGTTTCACCGGTGACGCCGCTGGAAAGGGAGCTTAACAGATAAAGCCCCGCTCCGCCGACATCATCCAGGGTGACATTACGCCTGAGTGGTGAATTGTATTCGTTCCATTTCAGGATATAGCGAAAATCCCCGATGCCCGATGCAGCCAGTGTTTTCATGGGGCCAGCCGAAAGGGCGTTGACGCGAATGCCTTTTCCGCCCAGATCTTCGGCCAGATAACGCACGCTGGCTTCCAGTGCAGCCTTGGCAACGCCCATGACGTTGTAATGGGGGATCACCCGTTCAGCCCCGTAATAGGTCAGGGTGATGATCGAACCACCACTTTTCATGAGCGGGGCGGCCCGCTGGCAAATAGCGGTGAACGAAAAGCAGGAAATATCCATTGTCATGTTGAAATTATCGCGGCTGGTATCGATGTACTTGCCTTTCAACTCTTCCTTGTCCGAATAGGCGATGGCATGAACGACGAAATCAAGTTCACCCCATTTATCCTTAAGGGTCTCGAATGTTCTATCGACGCTGGCCATGTCGGTAACATCGCATTCCATAATGATATCCGAGCCGATGCCTTCGGCCAGCGGGGTGATCCTTTTAAGTAACGCTTCGCCCTGATAGGTAAAGGCGAGTTCTGCGCCCTGGGCGTTTAACGCACTGGCGATCCCCCAGGCGATGGAGTGATTATTGGCGACACCCATGACCAGGCCTTTTTTGCCTTGCATCAGTAGTTCGGGAGACGACATCGGGGAAACCTCGTTGTAAGTGAATCCGGTTTTATTATTGTTGCTGATCCGGGAATCTAAGACAATCCATATCCTGTGTAAAATGCGGAAGTGAAACATAAAGTGAAGCGACGGATAAAATTACTTGGCGCTTACCTAGCCCATATCGCACATCATTACCATGGCGTGCGTTGCCGCACGATCGCCGCCTCGCTCAGTTATACCTCATTGTTGGCTTTGGTACCCCTGATGGCGATCGTTTTTGCGGTTCTGGCGGCGGTGCCAGCCCTCGAGGGGTTCCGTGTAGAACTGCAGGATTTCATGTTCGCCAACCTGATGCCCGAATCCGGTGATACCTTCGCCGAATATTTCGACGGCTTTCTCGCCAATGCTGGAAAAATGACCAATTTTGGCATCATCGGCCTGGCGGTAACGGCGATCATGCTGATTAACACCATCTTCGCGGCAATGAATTTGATTTTTCATGTCGAAAAACCACGCCCGATTTTTCTCAGAATTACCGTTTATGTGGGTGTGTTGATCGCCGGCCCGATTGTTCTTGCCGCCAGCTTTTCCCTGGCCACGTATATTCTGGCGTTGACCAAGGCCATGGGGGTTGAGGCTTTCACAGGATTCCTGGGACGGTTGGCTCGTTTTGTACCGGCGTTGATCCTGATTTTCGGATTTTCTCTATTCTACAAGGTCGTTCCCAACCGAAAAGTGGCCTGGCGTGACGCCCTGGGTGGTGGTTTGATGGCCGGACTGACGTTTGCAGGGTTTCGTTGGTTGTTCGGCATTTACCTGATCTATTTTCCAACCTACCAGACCATTTACGGGGCGCTCTCGGCGGTGCCGGTGTTCCTGCTTTGGTTGTTCATGTCCTGGTCGGTGGTGCTGGCTGGAGCGGTGATTGCGGCTTCCGGTCCCAGTTGGCGTCAGCGGGCGCATTGATGCTCCAGGTCATCCAGGATGCCCAGAATATCTTCCAGTTTGGTGTTATGGAAGAAAGCCCCGGCCGGGGCCAGGCGCATGGTCGGTCCCTCGGCGCAATGACCCAGGCAAACAATACGTTCGAACTCAATATCGATGCCGCGATCTGAAATCCCCTTTTCAAGTGCTGTTGCGATTTTTTTGCTGCCACACGCTGCGTACGAAGGCCGACCCGGATCAAAGCACCGGTTAACGCAGACAATCAGGGTTTCTGGTTTATTATTGCGCACAAAAAAGGCCTAATCGGCCTTCGTTTTAAGGCCGACGCCGCGCACGTCATAGTCGTTTTTGTTGGCCCATTTTTTTACAAAGCCGGTGAGCTCTTTATCCTGCTTTTTCGGCAACACCACTTGCAGGGTAACGTACTGGTTACCTTTCGATTGCTTCTTTCTGTTCTCGATCCCCTTACCTTTAAGACGCATCACCGTGCCGGTATTTGATCCGGCGGGGATATTCAGTTTGACGGCACCGTAAATGGTTGGCACCTCAATGATCCCGCCAAGGATGGCTTCGGGTAGGGAAATGGGCAGGTTCATATGGATGTCATCGCCCTCCTGCAGGTACAGGTCATCTGGCTTGACAATGATTTCCACATGGGCGTCACCGCTTTTGCCGCCGCCAATGCCATCCATGCCCTGGCCTTTAAGACGCAGAACCTGAGCGTTTTTGGTGCCCGCCGGGATTGAAACAGCAAGCCGCTTGCCGTTGGTCATACTGACGGTTTTGTTGGATCCCAATGCGGCATCCAGGAAATCCACCTTCAGGGAATAGGAAACATCGGAGCCATCGACCCTCAGTCCACTGCTGCGGTGGCTGTTGCGACGCTTGAAAAAATCATCGAAGGGGTTGCGTGAACGCCTTTGCCCGGCGTCTCTACCTGCGCGATGCATACGCGGGCCTGCGACCGGATTGCCCATGGCGTCAATCTCGCCCCTGTCGTAGCTGCTACGCTTTTTGGCGTCCGAAAGAATGTCATAGGCCGTCGACAAGTCCTTGAAGCGATCTTCCGATTTTGGATTGTCAGGCGAACTGTCGGGATGGTGCTGGCGCGCCAGATTGCGGTAGGCTTTTTTGATAACATCGGCAGTGGCGTTTCGAGGCACACCTAATGTGTCGTAAGGGTCCCTCATTCAACGATCTTCCAGGTGCCGTCAGCCTGACGACAGGCCCGGCCCGAGGCCTTTTCCTCTTTGCCATTAATGATGACGCTGGATTCAAAATCACGACAGTCTTCGCCGTTGCTGGTGCGGGCGCTGGTCGGTGTATAGGTGCCGGAATTACCGGTATCCGGGTTGGTCCAGGTGGTGGTTTGGCCAACGTCTGCCGTTTCCATGGTTTCCTGGGCCTTGTCATTGGCTTGTTGCTGGTCCCTGTCGTCGAGTTTTTGGCCGACGATTTTGCCTAGCCATGCCCCGAAAATAGCACCCAGTCCGGCACTCAAGACCCTGCCGCTGCCGCTTCCGGTTTTGGCACCGACAACCGTACCGATCACGGCACCCGTGGCGGTGCCAAATTTTTCGCCGTCATTGTCGCCGTCCCCGGCGCACGCCGAAAGGATGGCAAAAGATAATAGCAGGGATGTAAAAGTTTTTCTGTTCATGTCTTGAGCCTTGAGCGATATCTTATGTTAGAATCTGTACTAAATAATAGAGCAAGGACGCCATGACTGTCACCAATCAGCCTGACCCGATTGAACTATTCCAGCAATGGATGGGTGAGGCCGAAAAAACCGAACCCAATGATGCCAATGCCATGAGTCTGGCAACAGCAGACGCTGGTGGTGTGCCATCGTCGCGTATGGTGCTGCTCAAGGATGCTAACGCGGCTGGCTTTACCTTTTATACCAACCTGGGCAGCCGCAAGGCCATGCAACTTCAGGACAATCCCAATGCGGCACTTTGTTTCCACTGGAAATCGTTGAAACGCCAGATTCGCATCGAAGGTGTGGTCCAACTTGTTGATGACGCGGAAGCCGATGCCTATTTTGCCTCGCGTCCAAGGGCCAGCCGTATAGGTGCCTGGGCATCCAAACAGTCACAAGCCCTACCCGGGCGCTTCGAGCTTGAAAAACGTGTCGCCGAATATACTGCCAGGTTCCATATTGGTGATGTGCCGCGGCCAGAATTCTGGTCCGGTTACCGGGTCGTTCCGAAACGCATTGAATTTTGGACCGACAAACCGTTCCGGCTCCATGAGCGGGTGCTCTATCTTCGCGAGGAAGATGGCTGGACGACTGAAACATTGTTCCCTTAAAGCAAGCCTATGACGATTGAAAAACCCCCTATTGAGCCGACCGTGGCGCGGTTGATGAAAATCGCCACCTATGCTGCCGTTTCGGTGGCGTTTTTTCTTGTTGTCTTCAAGTTTGGGGCCTGGATTGCTACCGAATCCCTGTCCTTGTTGTCGACCCTGATTGATTCGCTTCTCGACGTTGGCGCCTCGTTGATTAACCTGTATGCCGTTCATCATGCCTTGCAACCGGCCGACGACGAGCATCGTTTTGGTCATGGCAAGGCCGAGCCGCTGGCCGGATTGGCACAGGCGGCATTTATTAGCGGTTCTGCGTTATTTATCCTGTTCGAGGCCGGTGACCGATTGTTGCACCCGCGTGAAATCGTCAAGACGGATATTGGCCTGGCGGTGATGGTCCTATCGATTGCGCTGACCGTAGCCCTGGTCCTCTTTCAACGTTATGTGGTCAAGAAAACTGGATCGTTGGCGATCCAGGCCGATTCAATGCATTACAAGATGGACGTGCTGGTCAATCTTGGCGTTATCGGTTCGTTATTGCTGGTCTCACAATTTGGCTGGTTGATCGCCGATCCGCTCATTGCCGTGGTGATTGCGTTGTATATTTTCCATGGCGCCTGGGATGTCGGCTCGCAATCCCTGAAATTGTTGATGGACAGCGAATTGCCAGAAGAAGACCGAAAACGCATCGTCGAGATAGCCTTGGGCGAGCCCGGTGTCCTGGGGCTGCATGATTTGCGGACACGCTCTTCGGGAATGGATTTGTTTATCCAGTTTCATCTCGACATGGACGGTGACATCACCCTGAGCGACGCTCACAACATTTCAGAAGCGGTGATGTACAAGGTCGAAAATGCCTTCCCCAATGCGGACGTTCTGATTCACGAGGATCCGCTCGGGGTCGAGGAAAGACGTCTGGATCTGGATTGATCAGTCAGCATGGCACCCCATATAAAGTATGTGAACCAACGTCAATGAAAGCAGCGGTAGGGAAAACCATGACGGATCATGTTTATAAAAAGATCGAGCTTGTCGGCAGTTCTAAAACCAGCATTGAAGACGCCATCAACAACGCCATCAATACGGCGTCGGAAAGCCTGCATAATCTGGATTGGTACGAGGTTGTTGAAACCAGGGGTAATATCAGGGATGGAAAGGTTGAGTTTTTTCAGGTGACGCTCAAGGTCGGTTTCCGGCTGGGTGCATAATTAAGTCGAGCCTTTCTTGACTTGACACATGGTTGGCATTGAAAAAACCCAGTAATATGATTGTGTTATGAAGACTTACGATCAGGCACTGGTTATCGAATTTCTTAGCCGGGCGGACAGTTACGGTGCTGGAATCGATGAAATTAAAAAGATCGAGACCCATATCTCCGTGGTTTTTCTGGCCGGTGAGCGGGCCTATAAACTGAAACGTGCGGTTAAGTATCCCTATCTTGATTTTTCAACTTTGGACCTTCGCCACAACGTTTGCCTGGCCGAAGTTTCCATCAACCGACGCACCGCGCCGGGGCTCTATAAGGGCGTTGTCGCAATCACGCTGGATGAAAGCGGTACCTTAAGCATCGGTGGCGAAGGAGACGTTGTCGAGTGGCTGGTCGAAATGGCTCGCTTCGATGAGGACGGCTTGTTTGATCGCCTGGAACTCAACGACAAGCTGATGGGAACTCTTGCCGAAACCATTGCTCACTTCCACGCAGCGGCCGTGCCCCATCCGGAATTTGACAGCTACGAGGGGCTGCAGGAAACAATCAGGGGGAATGCCGCCAGTTTGTCGCTGTTCGGTGCCGATGTTTTCGATCCCGCCGATTTCCAGGCCATTTGTGAAGCGCAACGGGCTGCCTTGCAGGGGATTTTCGGGGAAAAACTGAAAGCACGTGGCAAGGATGGGTTTGTGCGTCATTGTCACGGTGATCTTCATTTACGAAATATTTGTCTGATCGATGATCAACCAACCCTGTTTGACGCTATCGAATTCAACGATACCTTCGCCTATATAGACGTTTTTTACGATTTGGCCTTCTTGTTGATGGATCTTGATCACAGGGGGCAACGTGGGTTTGCAAATATCGTCCTGAACCGTTACCTGGATATCACCGGCGATACAGATGGCTTGCAATCCTTGCCATTATTGCTGTCGCTACGGGCCTCCATTCGGGCACACGTCAGTGCGACGGCAGCGGGCAAACAGTCAAGTACCGTTGAAGCGACGCATCTGGCCGGGGATGCCCGACGTTATCTTGAAATGGCCCAGCACTACCTGCAACCCGGCAAACCCATGCTGATTGCCGTTGGCGGATTGTCGGGTAGTGGCAAGTCACGACTGGCGCGCACGTTAGCCAGTTTTGTCGGCGTTGCACCCGGTGCGCGGATTATCCGCAGCGATGTCGTTCGCAAAACTCTTGCCGGAGTCGACCCACTAACACGGTTGGAGGCGGAGGGCTATTCACCGGAAATGAGCCATCGCACCTATCAATCTGTCTACGAACAAACGCGCAGTGTTCTGAAAGGGGGCCACTCGGTCGTTGCCGACGCAGTTTTCGCCAGTCCCCAAGAACGAAAAGCCATAGCTGCAATTGCCGGTGATCTGGGATTGGCATTCCATGGCCTGTGGCTGGAGGCCCCGGCCGAGGTGATGGAAGGGCGCGTCACACAGCGCACATTTAATGCATCGGACGCTGATGCTGCGGTTGTTCGTCAGCAGCTTTCGTATGACCTTGGCATTATCGAATGGGACTGTATCGATAGTGCGGGTGCAAAATCTGCGACCCTTGATAAAGCCTTGAAAGCGCTTGGGCTTTACACTGTATCGAAAGGGCAAAAAAGCGCATAATGTATATGGGGTTTGACGGTCTCACTGACCAGAAATAAGGGAGATGACCATGTCTATCAAAACTATTCTGGTTCCCATTGACGGAACGGAAGTATCGCGCACCGCACTCGACACCGCCTTGTTGCTGGGGCGAGACTTGGCCGCCCATGTCGATGTTTTGCATGTCGCCACTGACCCCAAGGACGCCGTGCCCTTGCTGGGCGAGGGAATGTCGGCGGCGATTATTGAAGAAATGATCCAGTTGGCTGAACGCGAAGCCACGGAGCGTACGGCCCGCGCTGAGGCCATGTTCGAGGACGCCCGTTCCCGTTTCGGGCTTGCTGCGCAGGAAAGCCCGCCTTCGGGCGAGGATGGTTCGGCGGCACTGGTTAAAATGACGGGGCGTGAGGATGTGTTGTGCGCCGAAAAGGGACGACTTGTCGATATGGTCGTTGCTGCGCGACCGACCGAGAAATCCGATGCGTCTTTGGCCATGACCATCAATGCGGCGATATTTGAAACCGGACGACCTGTCCTGATAGCACCACCGCATTTACCTGAAATGATCGGCGGGAAGATTGCCATATCATGGAATGGCAGCGCCGAAGCCTCGCGCGCCGTTGCCGCTGCAATGCCGCTTATTACCCGCGCCCAAAGTGTCACCATCCTAACTGCGGAAAATGACAAGACCTCCTCGACAGTGGCGGCTGAACTGGTGACTTATTTTGCATGGCACGGAGTTAGCGCAGACTCCCGCAACCTTCCCGGCGGCTCGCAGGTTGGCGAAGTGTTGTTGGAAGACTGCAAAACCATTGGTGCGGATCTGCTGGTGATGGGTGCTTACACCCATTCGAGAATGCGTCAGTTGATCCTGGGTGGTGTCACCAAACACGTACTGGCCAATGCCGAGCTTCCGGTGTTGATGGCGCATTAGGGAGAGAAATTAAGGACCAGGAACCCTTGGGGGGGATGGGTGAGGGGCTTGTATAAAGGCTCCTGGTCCGTGCCCTTATCATTTAGGACTTAAGGATGTTACAACACGCCCATTGCGATCATATTGCGGTGATATGACTAAAGTGTTGCTAAAACACGCTACAGTAGAAAGCCTTAAGCAAACAGGTCCGGTTGTCGGGTCGGTGGTTCAGGGGCTTCTGTTGCCATCAGGATATTGGTATCGTGGGGTTTTAACAAGTGTCGGACATCTTCGAAAGGCAGCGTGTTATCGGACCACTGACTTTCCGCCATTGTTGGCAGTGTCACCGGCATTCGGTTGTGTATGTGGGCAATAGATGGATTCGGCTGACAAGTGATGATGGTAAAGTGGTCAGCAGTTCGTAATCCAGCAAAGGCCATTAGGCGGTAATTATTGAATGTAATTGTATTCTTGAGACGTTTTTTGCCATCCCGGCGCCATTCAAAATAGGCGCTGGCCGGAACCAGACAACGATCTGTTAACAGGGGGCGAAAGCTTTGTTTTTGCTTCAGGGTTTCGCAGCGAGCATTAATCAACGGTTTGCCATCCCAGGAAGCAGGGATGCCCCATCTCATGGTACAGGGTGAGCCGCCCGAGGTGATGACCAGGGCCATATCGGTCGGTCGAATTTCACCACCGGCGAACCCGTCAGCGGCATCGTCAAGGCCAAAGCGCTGGGCGATATCTGACCACGGGGCATCGATTTCATAGCGCGAACACATAATCAGGAGTATGTCCCATATCGCAACGGGTTCCAATCGGCCCGAACATGCTCTAACTTTGAAAGATGAGTGATATGGCTGCAGAAGATCGTAAAACCGTCGTTATCACCGGGGCCAGTCGTGGCATCGGACATGCGACAGCGACCCTGTTTCTGGAGCGCGGATGGAACATCATTACGTGTTCTCGTGGCGATAGCCCGCCTGAATGCCAGCGTGACCCCAACTGGACCAAGCATATTCCGACCGATCTTGGCGATGCTGGCAGTCTCGCTGATTTTATCGTTCAGGCCAAAGATGCCCTGGGCGGTAAACCCCTTCACGCCCTCGTCAATAACGCCGGGGTTTCGCCGAAAGCACCTTTCAAGGAGCGTCTGGGCTGTCTGAACGGGGATATTGATGCCTGGCGCGAGGTGTTCGAGCTGAATTTCTTCGCCGGCCTTAAATTGGCCCGCGGTTTTGCCTCGCCCCTACACAAGGGCAAGGGGGCGATCGTCAATATCACCTCTATCGCCGGTCATAAAATTCATCCCTTTGCCGGTTCCGCCTATTCGATTTCAAAGGCCGCGTTGTCAGCCCTGACACGTGAACTGTCCAACGAATTTGCCGCCCTCGATGTGCGGGTTAACGCGGTCGCCCCCGGGGAAATCGAGACTGAGATGATTCAGCCCGAATACGAAGCCCTGATCCCGCGCATTCCGCTTGATCGCATGGGCACGACTCGCGATGTTGCGACGACCATTTACTACCTGTGCTCGGATGATTCCAACTATGTCACGGGTAGTGAAATCTGGGTCACTGGCGGTCAACACCTGTTTTAGCTTCGAAACGGCACTTATCCCCACATTTTGTGGACTTCATTCATTTACCGGCTATATCTGGTTGGTGTATTATGCCCTTTGCTAGGTTTTAAGAGGCAGGGGACTTGTTATGGTTAAAAAGGTCACAAAGCGGGGGAGCGCCGTAGCAAAGGAGCAGAGTACCCAGGCGACGAGCCCCGATGACGATCTTGAAAAGGGAATAGCAGCGACACGGCGGCAAAAAGAGGCTTCCGACAGCGGTCGCGCCAATGAGCCTGCGGTGCTGGGCGACACCTTGACGACCCCTTTTTATATCCGTTTCCGCCTCGCCAGTGCCGCCGGAGTTGCTTTGAGCGTTGCCTGGCTGTGGTTCAGCCTGAATTTTATCAACGATCAGATACCGTTTAGCGATCTTGGTGCCCTGTTGCCCCATGAAGTCGGTGGCATGGCTGCTGGCACCCTGACACCCCTTGCGCTGCTGTGGATGGTCATCGCCTTTTTTGAAAAAAATCGCCAGTTTGGCCATCAGGCGAAGCAATTAAGCTGGCAAATGCGCCAACTTGCCTATCCGTCAGACGGAACGCAAAAGCGGATGCACGAAATCACCGATTCCCTGCGCCGTCAGGCCCGTGAATTAAGCAAGGCATCCGACGAAGCCGCCTCTCGTGCCGATAAGGCAAGCAAAACCATTCACCGTCGCACCCTGGAACTTTCCAAGGTTTCCGAGGATGCCGACCTGCGTGCCCAGGCCATTGCCGACTCCCTGCGTCGTCAATCCGAAGACTTGCGAACGGTCACATCAAAAGCGGCGCTGCGGGCCGAAAAGGCGGGAGAAACCCTTTATAAAAATTCCCATGACATGGTGACGACGTCAGAGCGGGCATCAACTCGAGCCGAGGACACCAGCGAATTACTGCGGCGACGGAACGAGGAATTGATGCAGACTTCCATTGAGGTCACCGATATGGCAAGCGCTGCGGCAAGTACTTTCCAGGAGCGGGTCGAGGATTTACGCGGCATGTCCGAAAACACCGTCAACATGGCGAGTGATGTCGGTGAAAACCTTGAACGTCATTTGAACGAACTGTTGCACTCTTCGAGCGAAACAGCGAGCAAGGTGCAGAACAGCGCCGACGCCCTGCACACCCACGCCCAGGACCTGAGCCAGCGCTCGGATCGTATCGCCGCACAAACAAACCTGATTGGTGAACAATTAAAACGCCAGACCGAAGACCTTGCCGATACCGGACGTCTGGTCGCCGCCCAGTCATCTGATATCGAGGCTAAAATCAGTCAGCAAACGCGACTGCTTAACGAAACTTCGGACAAGGTCTCAGTTGAAGTGCGAACCATTGGCGAGGCCTTGGCCGATCAAGCCCGTGAATTGGTTAACACGTCAGAACTTGTCGCCATAAACGTCAAGAGCAGCGGTGAGAGCTTCCGCAAGCAAGCAGTTGAAATGACTGACATTGCAGATCGCACAACGACCAAGACCTCGACCATTGGTGAAATCCTGCGCCAGACCTCGAACGATCTCTCCCGGGTGTCTGACAAGGTGCTGGAGCAAGTAGAGCGAGTCGGTGACGGGTTGCGCATCAGGTCTCTTGAATTATCCGATGCCTCTGATGATGCCGTCGCCCAGGTGAACGAGGTTGGCGAGGCCATTCACGAAAGGGTCAATGATCTGTCAAAGATGTCAAACCACGCCGTCTTGCGTATCAACAACGCAGGGGAGAGCGTTCGCCAGAATACGGTTGTTTTGGCCAAGGCATCGGAAAAATCAAGCGAAGAACTGGGTGGCCTCAACCAGATATTGAAGAAAAGCGCCAGCAATGTCGAAACGGCCACCGAAAGCGGAACCGCCGCAATTGCCACCTCCACCCGGGCCCTGCTGGATGGCCTTGGCGAAGTCAATTCAGTGACCGAAAAAACGGGTCAGGTAGTAACTTCACTGACCGGGCGGGTTGAGGAGATTAAAGGATCCTCCGAAGACGCCAGCAAACGATTGAGCGAACTTGGAAATATTGTCGCCGATCAGACTCGTAAAATTCTTGAGCAGTCATCCAGCGTCGCCAGTTCAATGACCGAAACGGCCAAGGTGGCAAAAGGCGGCATCGAGGAAACATCGGTCGTTGCGGCCAGTCATCTCATGGAAACATCGGATTTGGCGAAATTCAGAATGTCCGAAACGGCTGATTTGGCAAGTCAGCATGTGACTGAAACATCGACCATGGCGACTGATAAAATCACCACCGTTTCCGACGTGGCTGAGCAACAGGTCGGGGCGGCGTCAAATCGACTGGATTTGGAGAGCGAAAAACTGAGCCAGGTTTCTGATCTGGCGACCCGTCATATTGATCAGGCTGGCGCATCCGTGCTTGAACGTTCCGAAGACTTGGCAATACAGTCAGACCGGGCGACGATCAAACTCAGGGGGGTTGGCGAGGAAATTCGTCGCGGCTTGCTGAACATGACCGTTGCATCTGATCAGGCAGCGACACGGATGCTGGCGGCAGGGGAGTCCTTGCAGAAACAATCTGACGGATTGGACAGCGTGTCGGGTGCTGCGGTCGAGGATATCGTCCATGTTGGTTCGGCATTACAAGACAGGTCGCGCGACATTGCCCTTGCTTCTGAAAAAGCGGCGAAATTGATAGCCCTGGTTTCCGGGGCCATGAACAGACAGGTTGACGATCTGACAAAAGCCAGCGATCAGGCATCCGAGCGCATCCGCATTTCCGGCGGTGAATTTGCCGAACGGACCCAGGAACTTGGAAATATAGGTGAGCAAACGGCCCAGCGTCTGGCCGAAGCTGGTGCGTCTTTGGGCAATCAAATCGGTGAACTTGATGACGTCAAGGCCAAAGCCGTTGAGATGTTGGAACATGTAAGCGAGACATTAAAGGCAAACGAAGCCGATGTGGGACTGGCCTCGGATGGAGCATCAGAAAGCCTTAAAAAAGCGGGCGACATTTTGCGTGAACAGGTCATGGGCGCAACCGAAGCGACGGAGCGCGCATCAAGCAGGCTTGAGGGCATCGCCGATTCTTTGAGATTACACGGTGGCGATCTGGATGCATCCCTGACCAATGCCGGAAAACGTCTGGGTGAGGTTGGCCAGTTGTTGCAGACCCGTAGTCAGGATTTGAACAAGGCATATGACGAAGCCAGTGGGCACCTGAAATCCTTTGGCGATCAACTTCATCAACAGGCTTCTGGCTTGTCTGGGGCTTCTGGCAATGCGCTCGCCAACATGAGCAAGGTCGGTGAAGTTCTGCACGAACGTTCACACGAGGTGACGATCAGTGTTGATCGTGCTGCAACGCTTATGAATTTGGTAACAAATGCCCTAAGTCGTCATACCGATAACCTGACGGCCAGTTCCGAAAAGGTGAAAGCCGATCTTGAAAGTGTCGGTGAAAACTTTGACGAAAAAGTAAGCAAGCTGGATGAAGCAGGCATCCGGGTTAATGAACAAATTCAGGGAATTGGCGAAACTCTCGAACACACAACACAGAGCATGACTGACAACGCCAATCGCGCTGTCGAGACTATTGACGCCGCCGTCAAGACCTTTAGCGAGCATTCGGGTGAACTGGCGACAACATCTGACGATGTCACCACAAGGTTGGCGCGAATTGGAATGTCCATGGCCCAGCGCACTGATGAGATGACCCGCGCGACCAATGCCGGGACCGCCAAGCTTGAGAAAATTGGCGAACTGATGCGCCGTCATTCCAAGGAAGCCTCAATTCGCACCAAGCAAATGTCTTCGACCATGGACGGTGCCTATGATTCCTTGCGCAACCAGCTACAGGAACTTTCTGGTGCCTATGAAAAGGCAGAAACGGGGATGTCGTCGCTGGCCGGTTCCATGGGTACCCGTGCCAAGGAAATTGACGCCGTTACTGCCAGGGCCCTGGGCCAGATCAATCACTGGGATAAACTGGTTCGCGAAAGTGCCGGTATTCTTGGCCAGACTGCAGGAGAAGTCAGCAAACAGGCAGAGACTGTTACGGCGGCTCTAAAAGAACAAACCGAAGAGATGAAACTGACCGTGGGGGACGCCTCAGAACTGGTGGTGGCCTTGAAGGCCCACGCCAAGGAAGCCGGGCTTGATGACTTCCTGCGGCGCGCAACATTTATTTCCGAACGTCTGCAATCCCTCGCCGTCGATATGAGCAGACTGATGGAAACATCGATCAGTGAGGATGACTGGAAACGCTTTAATAAGGGCGAGAAGGGCCTGTTTGTTCGCAAGATGCTGGGCTTCCGCGAGAAGGCTCGTTTGGCCTCGATCAAGCAGCGCTACCAGAGCGATCAGGAATTCCGCAATTATGTATCGCGCTATCTGGATGAATTCAAAAACTTCCTGGCCGAAGCCCGCAAACGCGACCAGCAGGGTGTCCTTTCGACAATTTTCCTGTCCTCGGATATGGGCAAGCTTTACATGGTCCTGACCCAGGCGCTGGGACGCGAAATACTGGCGGACTAGAGTATCTTCAGTTAATCGAGAGAGCCTGCGAATTTATAGCCGTGCCCCGGCACGGTGACGATATAGTCCTGTTTTCCTGATTTCTGGCCAATTTTTTTGCGCAGACGGCTAACAAAAACATCGATCATGCGGTCGGATGGTGGCTCGTCATTTCGGGCGATGGCGTCAAGCAGATAGTCACGTGACAGAACCCGGCCAGCGGACTTGATCAGGGCGGCGAGAAGATTAAATTCACCACTGGTCAGGGGCACTTCGGTTTTGTCGGGCCCCGTCAGGGTGCGCGCTCTCATATCCATTTTCCATCCATCGAAATCAAAAACCAGATTTTCCTCGTGGCCCCTTTCTCCTGTGCGCTTTAGGACATTGCGTACCCTTAACACCAGTTCGCGTGGGTCGAATGGTTTCGTCAGAAAATCGTCAGCACCAATATCAAGGCCAGCCAATCGGTCTTCCATACCCTTGCGGGCGGTCAAGATAATGATCGGTATACTTGAACGCGCACGGATCTGGCGCGCCAGGGTCAGGCCATCCTCGTCGGGCAGGGTGAGGTCGAGCAAAATCAGATCTGCGGAGCGGTTGCCTAAAACTGAAAACATTTCCTTGCCAGTAAGGACGGCGGAAATGTCATAGCCTTCCTTCTCCAGATATGCAGCAAGTAAAGACTGCATCATTTCATCGTCTTCGACGACAACTAGATGCGGCTTTCTTTGACTATTAGCCTTTAAAACCAATGGCCCCGATCCTCTCCTCCCTATCCTGGCAGATCAATTCAGCAACATCTTAGCAATATTGCCGCCATATAGACATAACAAGATGGCGGGGGTTTTCAGGTGCTGGATGATTGGTAATCCACCAGGTCGAGAATAAGGTCGCTGACCGTCGGCTCAAAGCCAAGCGCCCGACAACACCAGATTGACCTGTTGTGAGCGTCTAGAGGGCCGATGAAGGGGGTGTCGTGGGAAAGCTCATCAAAGAGCGGATCAGTGGCATCAAGACCAAGCATTTCCGGAACGTCCGCCGCCTCGTGCAGGCCACCACCAATCAGAAATGGCAAGACGATCAGGTTATTCGCTGTTGTTATTGCAGGCCAGTTTGAAATCAAGGGCTGTTCCTCGATAAAAACGGCGTGGCTTGGTATGCCATTTGTCAGGATTTCAATGCGCCCGGCCAGGTCTTTTGCCTGTGTCGCGTTTTCGGGATTGCCGGGATTGCCGTGGGCGGCAACAAGGATCGATACGTCTTCAGGATCAAGGTTTTGTGCTGTGATAATCGAGCTTGCGTGTTTCGCCATAATACCGGCAATGCCCGAATGACTTCCAAGCGGTTCGCAAAGCCTGACATTATGGGTGCCATCAAGGTTTTCGAGTGCCTCAGGGATTAGGGTATCCGTAATGTAACCATGGCCACTTAACATTGGCACGACGGTGAGTTTTTCGGTCTGGATTTCGCTTAACACATCAGCAAGAAGCGGGGCCTGTTTTAAGAAGCCGCAACAGACATTTTTGAAGATCCCCAGCGCCTTAAGACGACGGGCCTGCATCGCTACCGGGTTATTGTCACCGATTCGCGATGAGCCGTGAGCGACCAGCAGCAGTGTCTCATCCGTGTGCTTCAACGTCACAGTCCATTGCCGGGATATGCCAGCTTAGTTCTTCTGCCAGTTGGACGACGCGGCCGATAATCAGAAGACTCGGGGCTTTCAAACTGGCCTTCTCTATACAAGCGGGAAGTTCTTCCAGTGTTGTCAGGATGGTTCGCTGTTCGGCTGTGGTGCCCCGTTCAATGGCTCCCGCCGGGGTATCTGCCGGAAGCCCGGCTTTTATCAACTCGTCTCTTATTCTGGCGATGTTGATGAGCCCCATATAAATGACCAGTGTGGTTTCAGGATCAGCGAGGCTTTGCCAGTTCAGGTCCAGATGCTTGCCCGCACGACAATGGCCGGTGACGAAACGCACGCCTGTTGCAAGTCCGCGGTGGGTCAGGGGAATACCGGCGTAGGATCCACACCCGGCAGAGGCGGTAATGCCGGGAACGATCTCAAAGGGTATGTTGTTCTTGGCCAGATACAGGGATTCCTCGCTGCCGCGGCCGAAGATAAACGGATCGCCACCTTTCAAACGCACCACCTTGCGGCCGCTTTTTGCCAGCGAAACCAGTAACTCGTTGATTTCTTCCTGCGGCATATGGTGGTCGCGGGCGGCCTTGCCGGCGAAAATACGGGTCGTACCCGCTGGCACCAGTTGCAGAATTTCTTCTGATACCAGGCGGTCAAAGACCACCACTTCGGCCGCCTTCAAAACTCTGGCCGCTTTGATCGTTAGCAAGTCAGGATCGCCCGGTCCGGCGCCGACGATGTAAACGGGGGAGGGTGCGTTCATTAAGATTGTTCCTGGTTCTTGATGTTGTTGGCCGAAGGCTTTTTACATGACCTGACAAAATTGATAAAGCGTGCCGCCCAGCGGTTGGCCCCGACATCGCGAAGGTGGGCGTAACTGGCAAGCAAGTTGCGATAGACCAGACCATCGTGCTTGCCATCAAAACCATGACCACGCAGCACTTCGTAAGCGAAGTTGGGGTCGCCTTCAAGGTTTTCAATGGATGAGTAGTGAAATTCATGGGCCGGAATTTCGCCCGGTCTGCCGCCAGCATCGACAAGTGACCATGGGCCATTGCCTGTTTCGCGCAAGCGCACGTATCCACGACCCTGCGGAGTTTTGTGCATAATAACATCACCGGCAATCACCCCGGCCATGGCGCGGGTCTCGCCGTTCCACGTTAAAGAGCGCGCCAGATACATCAAACCACCACATTCGGCGTAGGTCGGAAGGCCGCTTTCAATGGCTCCGGCGACGGCCTCACGCATGGCAGTGTTGGCTTCAAGTTCGGCCATCCGGGTTTCGGGAAAACCGCCGCCAATGAACAGGCCATCGATTTCCGGCAAACTTTCATCTTTGATCATGTCGATAGAAACCAATCTCGCCCCTGCGTCTTCCAATGCTTCCAGATCGCCCGGATAGTAAAACCCGAATGCGGAGTCTCTGGCGATGCCGATGGTGACATCGGTTTTGCCGGGGCTAGGCCTGGGCAGGGCAGGTGCCGTAAGATCGACTGCCGTAGCGGCTATGTTCTTGATCGCTTCCAGATCGACTTGCGCTGCGATCAGTGACGCAATGGTGGAAATTTTTGCATCGGCCTCGGGCGTTTCATTGCTTGGCGTTAAACCCAGATGCCGCTCGGCGATTTCCAGTTGCTCGTCACGGTGTACGGCCCCCAGCACGGGCAGGTTGGTGTAATGTTCGATAATGGCGCGCAGTTTTCGTTCGTGGCGCGGGCCACCGACCTTGTTAAGGATAACACCAGCGATGTTAATGGCCGGGTCGAAGGCCTGATAGCCAAGGATCAGCGGAGCGATGCCGCGGGTCATGCCACGGGCGTCGATAACCAGGATCACCGGCGCCCCGAGCAGGGTCGCAAGGGCGGCGTTGGAATTGCCGCCCTCAAGATCAAGGCCGTCATAAAGGCCCTTGTTACCTTCAATCAACGAAAAATCAGCGCCGTGGGCATGGCCAGAAAAAGTGGCGAGAATTTCCTGACTGCTCATGGTGTAGTAGTCGAGATTACGACAAGGGGTGCCAGTCGCCCACCCCAACCACATGGGGTCGATATAATCCGGCCCCTTCTTGAAGGTCTGTACGCTCAGGCCCTGACCCGCCAACGCTGCAGCCAGACCAATAGAGACCGTGGTCTTTCCCGATGACTTGTGGGCTGCTGATATGAGGATGTGCGGCATACTTCGTTTAAGCCCCCAGCCTGGATGTATTGCGCTCGGCCCACATTTTTTCGGCAAGCGTGGTGGCCTCGGCGGGATTGTCGGCGCGACCCAGCAGACGCAAGACAATGGCTATCGTGCCGGTAATGGCGGCGGTGGCGTAGGTGTCCTGCTCCTCGCCGCTCCAGACGCTCTTCAGGCGTTCAAGGTTCATATCCTCGTCTACCTTGATGCTGTCTTCGGGCAGCAGGGCTGGCCATTCCTCTTCGCTTAAGATTCCGTCATGCAGGCTTTGCACCTGAACCGGTTTTTGCGGTCGCCGCTCGACCTCGCCACCTTCGCCCTTGAACACGGCCATGTGTTTCTGGCCCAAAAGATTGGCAGTATCGCGGTGGACGTCGCGATAGTTGGGGTGGAAGACGGTTTGAATCTCGTGGGAGGCAGCAAACGGATTGACCATGCGCCCGAAGGTGTTGACAGGTGAGCGCAGGCCAAGCACCGGTTTCAGATCGATAATTTCCTGAAGTTTGGGCGATAGCTGGGCCAACGGCAAAAAGCCGAAGTTGCTCTTTTTGATGTGCTCGGCAGCTTCTGTCAGTGAACCGGCAATGGGGATGCCAAGCGATTGCAGGGCCTGACGTGAATAGACACGATCGGGTGTATGGCCTTCCGTTCCCTGCATGAAGATGCGCACGCCGCTCTGCGCCAACACCTGAACGGCCAGCAGAAACCATGGCAACTGACGCTTTTTGCCTGAATAAGATGACCAGTCCAGATCAACCTCGGGCATCTCCTGGGGAAGCTCCAGCGTATCGCGGACGGCGCGCACAAAACCGGCACCTTCCTCGGGGACTTCCGTGCGCATACGCAGGATACACAGGAATGCTCCAAGCTGCAGGGGTTCGACATCGCCGTTCATGATCATGGTCGCCGCCTGATACATTTCATCACCGGTCAGGGGGCGCGACAGGTTGGGCCCTTTGCCGATGATGCGAACGTACTGGGCGAATGGGTGTTCTTCAGTCATTTACAGTTATTCCTAATTGCCGCCACGTGGTCGAAGGGTCATTTCCTTGATCAGCGGTGCGCCTTCTTTTCCGTTGCCGATGATGGCGTGTCCTGGGGGAACGGTCTGCCAGTCATGTTTGCCTTCATCCAGGGGCTCAGAGACAATCAGCAGGCAGTCATCTTCCTTGCTGTGATACAGGGACGGTGCAAATTCATCGCTGCTGTAGCGAAAGGCGTAAATATCACTGCCATCTGCGAAGGCGGCGGTGAAGCGCAACGGTTCGCTGATTTTGGCATCGTCCATAATATCGAGGATATCATCGATGGTCGCGCAAACCGCGCCGAACGGATCATCATCAAGGCCATGGCCATAAGCGGCCAGGAAAAGGGCTTCGCTGTCTGTGGTGCCAATGCGCTCGCAGTACAGGTTGTCGGGTATCAGGGATTCCATCCGGCGAAGAACAATTGGGTAGGACCCGATCTGTCCGTTATGCATGAACATCCAGCGCCCTTGTACGAAGGGATGGCAGTTGGATCGATTGGTAGAGGTGCCGGTGGAGGCGCGAATGTGTGAAAAAAACATCGGCGAACGGATTTGTCTGGACAGGCTGCGAAGGTTCTCATCGTTCCAGGCGGGCATCACTTCCCGGAAATGACCCGGCTCATCACGGTGGGCATACCAACCGAAGCCGAAGCCGTCGCCATTGGTCTCCATCTTCGCCTCACGGGCGTGCAGGCTTTGGGTCAGCAATGAGTTTTCCGGTTTGGCAATAAGCTCTTCCAGAAAAATCGGCTCTCCACTGTAGGCGATCCATCGGCACATCAGGCGTCTCCGGGGTGGTTATAGCGTAAAAAGCGTTTATTTGGCAGAGAAGTCAGGCGATTTCGCTGGCCTCTTCGCCTGCGCCTTCTTCTTCTGCTTCGACAACTTCTGGTTCCGGCGGGTCGACATAATGCGGGTCGACATCGGCGTCGGCCAGACTGGCTGGCAGGAAGGGTAAGGCGCGCAAGGCGACGGCGACGATCAGCAAGCTGGTGGCGATGCCGCTCAGTCCCAGTACAACTTCGGGAAGGCTGGGACTATACGAGGCGACGACGCCATCAAAGAAACTGCTGGAAACGTCGTAGCCCGGGAAGATCGATAGCGGGAACGCCTGTCCACCAATGATGATCACATAAATCTGGGCAAGCCCGCCGATGATGACCATCCCGGCGGCCAGCGCAATCATCGAACGATCCTTGCCGGTATGGGGGTGATAAAGCAGGGCCAGCGGGGCCAGTCCGCCAATGACGATTTGACCGATCCAGAAAACGCCTGTGTAAATGCCGCCATCACGCAGGATAAAGGCCTCAACGGCGTGATGTTCGGGGGCGTACAGGTTGGTCAGGTGTTGCACGGTGACGAAATACAGCACGGCGGCGACAAACACGCCGAGCAGATTTTTCAGTTTGGCCAGGGTGGCATCACCCAAGGGACGATCCGTGCCGTTGCAGGCGACCAACAGGACCAGCAGGAAGATGGCCAGTCCGAACGAGAATGACATGATGATAAACATCGGCGCCATGATGGCGGCGTCATATGCCTGACGGGCAACAAGGAAGCCGAAGATAGAGCCGGTACCGGTGGTCAGCGCCAGCCGCCAGATAAAGGCGGCGATACCGGCCATCCTGGTGTAACGGTTCATCCGCCGTTCCATCATCATCCACATATAAATGCCGACGACGGCAAAAAAGCCGGTGTAAAGGAAGATGTTCCAGGCAAAGATCGATTTGAAATTGTACTTGGTCATAGCCACGATCAGGCGATCAGGCCGCCCCAAGTCAAGCAACAGCACCATCAGGCCACCAGCCAGCAGGGCCAGGGACAGCAAGGTCGAAAGCCTGGCCAGTGGTTTGTACATGGTGCGGCCAAAGACCGATGATATGGAGGCAACGTTTAAGACCCCGGAAGCCGCCACGATCATGAACACGGCAAATACATGCGGTGTTCCCCAGACCACCTGATTGTTCATGCCCGTAACCCAGTGGCCGTTATGTTCCATGTACCACATGGCACCAAGTCCGGCAGCGGCAAAGGCGGCGAGCCAGCCGAGCAGGCTCCAGTAAGCGCCTGAATTTCCTTCGATTTGGGTAAAGAGGACCGGTTTCATTTCTTTATCCTCTCCTACAGGCCACGATAATGAACGCCGGGTACAAGGCCCAGATCGGCGCGCAGGCGGGTGGTCGCCCGTTTTGCCAGTTCTTTGGAAATGGCGCTATTCGGATCATTCAGGTCACCGAACATCATTGCTTCCTTGCCGGCCTTTTGACCGCAGGCTTCAACACAAGCCGGGGTGCCGCCGACATCAATACGGTGGGCGCATAATGTGCATGATTCGACTGTCCCTTTGCCCCTTGGCATGTGCGGTTTCTGACCGCTGGTATTTTCGTGAACGAACGAACGGGCCTTGTAGGGACAGGCCATCATGCAGTAGCGACAACCAATACAGATATGACGATCGACCAGCACGATGCCATCGGCGCGACGCATGGACGCACCGGTCGGGCAGACATCGACACAAGGTGGGTTTTCACAGTGCTGGCACATCACCGGCAGCGAAAGGGTCGCGCCCGTCTTGTTGTCTTTTAAATTAACTTTTCTGATCCATTGCGGGTCGGTGGCCGGGCGGTCGTGGCCCTGCCAGCCATTTTCGGTTCTGCAGGCGACGACGCAATCATCGCATCCGGCGTCGCATTTGTTGGCGTCAATCAGCAAGCCCCAACGAACTTTGTCAGAAGCCGCCTCGCCAGCCTTGCGGGCTTCGGCTGGGGCAATCAGGGTAACGCCCGGCGCGATGGCCATACCAGCGACAGCGGCCGCACCGCTCAGCAAGCGGCGTTTGGCGGCGTCGAAAGGCTTAGACGAATTCATTGTGCGCCTCCTGCCTTGCCGCTTGAAACATCCGGATTTCCCTGGCCCAGGTGGGCGGCGATCATTTTATCGAGAGGCATATTTTCTGACGTTTCCAGCGGTGCTGTCGGGTTGTGACAGGCGAAGCAGTCAATATTGACGGCTGCGTATTCATGACACTCGCCGCAGAACGGTTGCAGGGTGCGCACTGTCCCGCCCATGATTTTCGGATCGGCGGTGGCGTGGCAGTTAATGCATTGTTGCAAACTGTATTTATTGCCGCGAATGCCCTGACGCATGGTTTCATCACGCTGGTGGTTCAGGAACGTCATGTGCTGGCGGCGCATCACATCGGCAGGTTCGACACATTGCTTACCCTTGAAAGCCTTTGCCGGGCTTGGCAGGGGAACCGTGCTGTCAGCCATGGCGGCAGGGGCGGCGATGGTCATAACCATCACTGCGGCAAACAAAATTCCCAATAGGCCTTTCAAATGGATCATCGCAGCGTGCTCCGTTCCCTAAAACCTTATTCGCCCAGGCCCATCTGGATGTAACCGGTGGGGCAGACATCCATGCAAATGTGACAGCCAATGCATTTAGAGTAATCCGTATCGACGTATCGACCGATGGCAACCTGATCTTTCTTGACCCGGAAGACAGCGTCCTGAGGGCAGTAGATGACGCAGTTGTCGCATTCGAAGCACATTCCGCAGCTCATGCAACGTTTGCCTTCGACCTGTGCCTGTTCCTCGGTGATGCTGTTCAGGCGCTCGTCGAAATTACCAAGAACGGCCTCGGCACCGATTTTGATTTCTTCGCGGTGGTTGCGCTCTTCATATCCAAAATGACCCAGGAAAAGTTGCTCATGCGGGATGATTTGCTTGTCGGCGCGGTTTTCGTAGTTGTGAACCGCATAATCTTCCGCATCGGTGCCGCGTACCGGCTGATGCGGGGGGGCCTTCGGGTCAAGATGGCGCTGATGCAGTTCCGACAGCAGGTTGAAGTGATGAACGTCAACCTGGGGACGACGTTCTGCCTGTTCCTCACCGATGAGGAATTTATGAATCCCTTCGACAGCGATAGAGGCATGGCCGATAGCCGTGGTCAGCAGGTGGGGGCGGATAATATCGCCACCAGCAAAGTGATTGTCCTTGTCGGCGACCTTGTAATTTTTGTCGGTGTCGATGAACCCCTTGCCGTTGTCCAGGGCGTCCAGACCTTCCATATTGCCGCTTTGGCCAATAGCCGAAACGATCAGATCACATTCCAGTTCAAATTCGGTTCCTTCCTGCGCTATCGGAGTCATGCCATCCATGTCGCATTTGCACATCTTCAGGGCCCGGGCGCGTCCGTCATCATCAAGCAGAACTTCCAGCGGCATGACGCCGTCCTTGATGTCGACACCTTCGGAAACGGCATCTTCCCGTTCACGAGCGGAAGCCATCATGTCTTCAAACTTGAACAACGAGGTCAGGGTCACATCGGCGCCTTCACGCACCGCGGTCGAAGCAACGTCATGGGCGGTTTGGCCGATGACGATGGTTTCGGGACGGTCCTGATCGTGGCTCGTTGAAATGTGGCCTAGCCTGCGGGCGACAGAGGCAACGTAGAGGGAGGTATGGCCAGCGCCGAAGACGAGGCCACGACCCGTGACAGGCGAGTGGCCACGCTGGTTGCAGGCTGCCACACAGGTGACACCG
>JACNJU010000158.1 GCA_014382375.1 Rhodospirillaceae bacterium | reverse complement strand
CGGCAGCGTGGTGGCGGAGCTCCAGGTGAGCTGTCCGGTAATCGTCCGTGGTTTTCGGGACCAGTTGATTAGACGGCCAGGAAAGTCCTTAACCTTCAGACATATCACTGGGACGGCAGTCGACAAACAAGAGCAAGCGATCCAGGGATTTGGAATCCTGAAACACACTGTGGCCACGCATTTTTTCGATCATCTTTTCAATTGTCGAACTGACCCCGAACGGTTTGCTGCAACGGATACACTCGAAGGGCTCTTCCTGTTTCAGGATTATTGCCTGGGCGTTCAGTGTCGTGAAATCGATGTGCGGGTTCAGGCTGATGACGCTTTCAGGGCAGGTGGTTTTGCACAGGCCACATTGAATGCAATTGCTTTCCTGAAATTTCAGCTCCGGCGCGTCCGGATTGTCCCTAAGGGCTTTTGCCGGGCAGGCATTAACGCAGGACAGACACAAGGTGCAGCCATCCACATTAATAACAACAGCCCCGAATGGCGCACCTTTTTCCAGTTCGACCACATCGACAGGGGCGGGTGCCTGACTGTGCAGACTTTCGAGAATTTGGTTCAGGCGTTGGCGCTTATCGCCCAGCGCCATAAATGTGGCAGTGCCAATGGACGCGGGTGGGCTCAAAGCGTACAGATGGGCTTCAACACTTTCAGGATCGGCCTGATCTATAAGGGACAGGCGATTCTCCCCGTAACCAAGGCCCTTTAAAATATCGTTGGACGTGGCGACCTGGCTTTTCAGGCCTTCTTGTTCGTCCTGTTTATGGGGCGGTGCCAGAACCAGAACCTGAGACGCACCATAAGCGATGCTGGCAAGCAGCGTGTCGATTCCGGCCTGGGTTACCTCGTTGAGCAGGAAAGGTATAACGTTTGCGGGTAGCCCTTTGCCGGAGCGCGCTATAAAGGCGATCATTTCATCACCGAAATCCCGGTCATGAATCATAAGGACCGGGTCTTTGCCGCCGGCCTTAAGATAGGTTCCCAGCAGAATACGCAGGCGCGCCAGGGTGTCGATGCCGTTCGGCATTGCGTATTCAGCGGCTCCTGTCGGGCAAGACCCAGCGCAGCTTCCGCAACCGGCGCAGATGTAGGGGTCAATGGCGACGCGTTCATCGGCTGATGTAATGGCCCCGGTTGGGCACAGATCAACGCACAGGGTGCAGCCGGAAATGCCATTGCGACCATGGGCGCAAATTGCACCGTCAAAATTCACATAACGGGGTTTTTCGAATTCTCCGACCATGTCGGCAAGATCGAACAAGGCACGCTCGATGCTTATAAGGTCGCTTAGGCCAGGATTGAAATAACCGTCGCGTTTTTCATGCCCGTTGAACAAGGGATCTGATCCGCAAAGGTCGAGAATAAGGTCTGCTTTTAGTTGGCCTGGCGTCCCCGGTTTCTCGAATGTATAACTGCCTTTCGAGGCTGGCTGGCTGGGGGATAGGGCTGAAAAGGTGACCTCGAAATTGCCCAGATGCCCGCTCGCGGCCTCAACGGTGCCCGAAAAAACAGGGAAATCCATCAATTGCGGCGGCATGACGACATCCTTGGCTGTATTTTGAAAAACCAGTGTGATGTCAAGACGCTGTGACAGGCGTTTGGCGGCTGCCAGCGCCATCTCGTTACGCCCCAGGATTAATACCACCCCGTCGGATTCTAAGGTCAGATTGATTGCTGGTTTAACCGGGACGGCGGCCTCGGCTATCAGGGCGGCTATTTTGGGGCCTGCTTTTTTGCCTTCAGCGGACCAACCGGCGCGCTCACGGATATTGACAAACGTTACCGCTGGCGGATTATCCTGCTCATCGATGGCTTCCAGGAATACAGGCACTTCCTGTGTGCAGGCCACGGTAAGGGGAGTGTCCCCGGCCAGTTCCCTGGACAGGTTTTCGATCTGGCTGCGGCACAGACTGGTATGGGACGACAGCTGGGCACCATCAAGGGCCTTGGAAAGCGCCTTGGCGTCCAGGGTCATGGTAGCGCTGCAGTCGCAGATAAGGATTTTGTTGTCTTCACCGGCCATTGGGTCATCACCTTTTGTAATAATTACAAACTAATCTACTACAATGTGTGCCAGGGTTCTCCGGTTATTTTCTTGATCAGATCACAAAGTTTATCCGATTTTTAGGTTGATCAATTAATTGGTGCCGATTTTGGGACCCATGAACAAGGTTGGCAATCAGGTCGAAATCGACGCAATGTAAGTGACCAAAATCAGGATAACGAACATGATGCCAACAAAGGCCATTGTCGCCTTAAAGGGTGCATGATTTTGGCTCAGGTGCGGATTCTGTCGTTGTTCGGATCCCAGGCAGGTTCGGACAATACACGCGCCGCACAGCGCGTGCCCATGATGTCAATCTCGATGCTGCTGCCCGGTTCTGCAAAAGCCGAATCAACATAGGCGAAGGCGAGACTTTTTCCTGTCACGTGCCCGTAACCACCCGATGTGGCGACCCCGATGACATTGCCATTGCCGTAAACGGTCTCCCCACCCATGACGTCAGCGTCACTGGCATCGACTTCGGCATAAACGCACTGTGTGTCGATGCCCTCTTCCTTGCGCGCCAACCATGCTTCGCGACCCGTAAAATCACCTTTCTTGTCATCGACAAAGCGTTCGATGTCCGCTTCAGCCGGGGTGATCTCTGTAGTCAGGTCCGCACCCCATCCCTTATAGGCTTTTTCCATGCGCAAGCTGTTGACGGCGTAGACACCGAAATCGGCGATACCATGCTTTTCGCCTTCGACGATAATGGCGTCATAAAGGTCTTCCAGTTGAGCCATTGGACAGTGAAGCTCCCAACCCAACTCGCCGACATAGTTGACCCGCAGGGCTCTGAGTAGAATATTGGCGACCGCCGCCTTGCGCGCACCGAACCACGGAAATTCTTCACTAGACAGGTCGGCGATCGTCAACTTCGATAGCAGTTCCCTCGATTTGGGTCCGGCCAGCACCAGCACGCCCCAATAATCGGTGACGTTGGTGATGGTGACGTCCTCACCATCCTGAACAGCGTTTAGCAGCATATCCAGATCGCGAAGCTCACAGGCCGCACCCGAGAGCAGATAGAAATCGTCTTCGGCCCAGCGGGTCATGGTGAATTCCGCAGCAATCTTGCCGCCTTCTGACAGACCGTGGGTGAGAACCACCCTGCCATCTTTTTTCGGAATTCGGTTGGCGGTGATGCGGGCGAGATAGGTCATGGCATCAGGACCGGTAACGGCGAACTTGGCGAAGCTGGAAAGATCAAGCACCCCGACCCGCTCACGTACCGCCTTGCATTCCTGACCGACGAGTTCGAAAACATTATTGCGACGGTAGCCATATTCTTCTTCACGCCCGTCAGGCGAGAACCATTTGGGGCGTTCCCAACCGAATGCCTTGGTATAGACGCAACCGCGACTTTTAAGCTTCATATAAAGCGGGGTTGTGCGTTTTTCGCGACCGCTGGGTAATTCAAGGCCGGCCACCGGGCAGGCATACATGCGGTTGTATTCCTCGAACGATGTTTCGCGAATGTAATCTTCATCGGTCCACGATCCAAAGCGCCGCGGATCGAATTCAACCATATTGATTTCGGCGTCGCCATGAACCATCCATTGGGCCAGATACTTACCGCAACCACCACCCTGGGCGATGCCGACGGAGGAGCCTGTACACATCCAGAAATTTTTCAGGCCTGCGGCCGGGCCAAGCAGGGGGTTGCTGTCGGGTGTGTGTGAAATAGCGCCATTTACCACCCTTTTGATGCCCGCATTGGCCCAGATCGGCATCCGCTTCAGGACGGCTTCCAGATGTGGCATGGAGCGTTCGAAATTACCCTCAAACAACTCGCTTTCAGATTCCCAGGCCGGGTAGCCGTGCGGAGGCCAGGCCTGCTCGGCGGTACCTTCGGCTGTTTCGTAAACACCGATCAGCGCCGATTTTTGCTCCTGACGATAATAACAGGATGCCGAAGGATCGCGGATGACAGGGATTTCCTCATCACTTTGAACAAATTCATCAATCGGTTCGGTGACAAAGTACTGATGCAGCATGTTGATGAACGGAGCCTCGCCACCGACCCATTTCATGACCTCGTTGGCGTAACAGCCTGCGGCGTTGACCACGTGCTCGCAAGTGATGTTTCCCTGTTCGGTGATCACTTCCCATTCGCCATTTTCCAGGGCCCTTATGTCCGTGACCCGGTTTCGCAAAGATACCTCAGCGCCCATCTGGCGTGCCCCGGCGGCCATGGCGTTGCAACCGGTAGCCGGATCCATATGGCCGTCCATGGTGGTGTAGGCCCCGGCGATGACCCCTTCGACATCCAGATAGGGGATGATTTTCTTGATTTCGTTGGGCCCGATGATTTCCATATCATAACCGATATTGGGGGCCATGCCGGCAACCCGTCTGAACCAGTCGACTTCCGCCTCGGTGAAGGCCAGGCGGATGCCGCCGCAACCGTGCCAACTGACATAGGTCCCGGTTTTCTCTTCGAGCGTCGGGTAGAGCATGTTCGAATAGTGATGGATTTTGGCCATGTTGTAGCTGCCAATGAAACTTGGGCACTGGCCAGCCGCATGCCAGGTTGAACCGGATGTCAACTCGCCTTTTTCAATCAGGATACTGTCGGTCCAGCCTTCTTCAGCCAGATGATAGAGCAGCCCGCAACCCAACATGCCGCCGCCGATAATGACAACCCGCGCGTTATTTTTCATGACGTCCCCCTCTTAAGATTTGAACCGCTCACTGAGCGGCAGCTTAACATTAAATTTGTCGCGGATGGCTTGATCCAGATCAGCCGGGATATGATCGGGCCAGTGATTGTCGAGAAGATTCTGGGTTTCGAGGCGGGCCCGTTGAACAACACTTTGGCAGCCGTTTTCTGTCCATTCGTTAGGGCTCATACGGTCGCCAACAATCGGATAAACATAATCGCTTTGCATGCGCTCAATGGTCTGGTTGTGGCCAAGATAGTGACCGGGGCCGCCCTCGCAGGTTTCTGAAATAACATCTAGCGACAGTGTCTCATCATTGACATCAATGCCGCGGATGGTGCGCTGGACGGCACCAATGGTGTCATTGTCGATGATCAGGCTTTCATAGCAGAACGCCAGCAAGGATGCGTGCATACCCGCCGATTCCTGGATCAGGTTGGTTCCCGCATTGGCGACCAGGGCGTGGTTGTAGCCTTTTTCAGAACCCGATTGTGCATCGGGTATTTTTGAATCGGTCATGGCTGATGCGACAGAAGTCGGCAAGTCGTAAAATCGTCCCATTTGTCCGGCAGCCGACATCAGCAGTGCCTGCTCGCCGCTACCCCCGGACATGGCACCGGTGCGCAAATCCGAAACAAACGGCCAGATGCCAATCATGCAGGGCGCTTTTGGAACCACGGCATTGATATAGACGAGCCCCATCAATGTCTCGGCGGTCGCCTGGACAACCGCACCCGCCAGTGCGGCGGGGGGGGGGGCCCTGGCCGTTCGGGGCGGGAGCGACCACAGCCGCGGCCCGCCGGCGCCGGCCCCCTTCCGCGAGGTGTGGGCCGTGTGGTCTGTCGGTTCTGGGGGTGGTGTGTAGTAATTTGTGTTGTTGGTGTGATGGTGTGTTCGTCTTTGTTTTT
>JACNJU010000098.1 GCA_014382375.1 Rhodospirillaceae bacterium | reverse complement strand
TGCGCATGATCATCAATCAGGCGTTCACCGTTGCCGGTCGCGAAGGCCAGTACGATATTATGGCCACGGTTACGGGTGGTGGACTTTCAGGACAGGCCGGCGCTGTGCGCCACGGTCTTTCCAAGGCACTGACCAATTTTGAACCTGCCTTGCGTCCGGTTTTGAAAAAGGCCGGTTTCCTGACCCGTGACTCACGTGTCGTTGAACGTAAGAAATTCGGCCGCGCCAAAGCCCGCCGCAGCTTCCAGTTCTCGAAACGCTAAAAATGCGCTAACCAGAAGTTCGATAAATACAATGAAAACAGGGTGTCAGCTTTTGCTGACTCCCTGTTTTTGCATCTGTAAGTCCTTTGTAAGCCCATGTTTTAATACGGAATGAAAATTACATTTTCACAGATCGTGTGGAAATTGAGGGAAAAATTCTTCGCATTGTATGTCCGCTATGGGCAAAGCGGACATGAAGAACGCAAAATAATCAGGACCGAAACGTACCCGCCTTGATATGGGTTCCCGCCCTCATGGTCCCAGTGTAATATCTAGGGGAATAGAACATTCATGAATTTTAACCATCCACACAAGGGAGATAACAGATGTCTTTCATGCTCAAGATTCAATGGGATATCAAAGATGGACGCGAAGCCGACTTTAGGACCAACCAGGAGAAATTGTGTGCGGTGATGACCGAACACCCGGGCGTTATCTGCTATCATGCCGACTATCCATCTGAACAAGTGAGCCAGTGGACAGAAATCTATGCGACAAACGAAAGTTTCAAGGCCCACTTGGCCAATGAGAAAGGCAAGGAGCCACTGGGAACACTAATTGATGCTTGTCAAAATATCACCTGTCAGTGTTGGGGGGATCCTGACGAAGAGTCCAAAGAAATTCTGGCTGGATTTGGTGCGACATACCACGCGACGGCGGACAATGCATTCGTTCTGAACCCCAGCGCTGACAAGGATTCGTTGGTATAGGTCCGAAAGGCGTCAAAAACAGACTGAATGACCTGCCTCGGTGGCAGCTGAGACTTCTGTTATTAGCCGAGAAGAGACATTTCCAACCAGATTTGATGGATGTCATAGATCGTTGGGTTTGATAGTTCTATTATCTTCTTTTAACCATGTGGGAGAGACGGTGTCCCATGGAACCTATCCAAGGCGATGGTCACGCGATCAAAAGGGCGTGGCATAGGGGACAAGGTTGACCGCAGAGGCCATGGTTTACTTATGGAAACCGTTTAGAAAAAGGAAATTTAAGGCAGATGCCAACAAGTAGGAAAACTCAGAAGCAGTCCCCAAAACTCTGGTACAACCCGATGGATCTGACGCCCGAATTGGCTGAACGGCTGGTACGTGGGCTGGCGGAGAACCACCGCCATCGGCTCGAGCTTCTGGTGCGCAAGGGGGGACGGGCGAGCATGGTGGCGCTCCTAGGCGTTACGCAAGACAGTGACTTGCGTATCCTGTCTTACTTTCAAGGTGCGCTCAGCCGCAAGATTCGCCGTCTGGTCGGAGACCGGGAACAACGATTGCACTTGATTGGCTGGGATTACGCTTCGACCGAGTGGAACGCCGAGCACACCGAAATCATCAACGGCGACTGTTATATCTCCGACCAGAGCGTCGTGGCCCTGAGCAAAGCACTGGGTGTAAAAATCGACGCCGACGCGCCCTCCAACAATCTTCGCCGCAAAGACTGGTGAACCACCGGCAGACAGGGCGAGAAAGTGTCGGTGTTATTTTCGTCTTCGACGGGGCATCGTTCACCGGACTGATCTGAGAATTCCAGATTGTAGCAGCAAATTTACGACGATGCCTTCTCCAGTGTGACCACCGTATCCATCCAGCATTGCTGGCCGCTGACCGGTTCGGGGTTATCGGGAATGATCCAGTTGGCGTGGGTTCCGCCAGCTTGCCACCACTGGTGTTCATCGTGGCGATGATCGCCAAGGGCGAATGGCGCCGGATTGCCGCTGGCGTAGCGACCTCCTTGCCAACGTCCAAGATGGGTCGATACGGCGAGCACTCCAGGGGCCACTGTGGGTGTGACCATTGCCGTCCCAGAAACTTCACCGAGAGGTGATTTTATGATCAATGCGTCGCCATCGATAATGCCGCGTGCGGTAGCGCTAACCGGATTGATCCAGACCGGGTTTTCATGGTGAATCTCAGTCAGCCAGCCACCGTTTCCGGTATTGGAAAGAGACTGCACATTGACTTTGAAGGTGGTCAAAATCATTTCATCATCTGACATTTTCACATGATCAGGAATCTCGACATATGTCGGAAGTCCAGGCATGCCCTTTGCCGCGAGAAGGGGAGAGTACAACTCGAACAATCCCGTTTTGTTCAGGATCCCGGGCCGGAAACCACTGTAGGCCGCATAACCGACCCTTTGGGCGACATAGCCCTTGAAAGCCCCTGGCGTGCCCAGATAACCAATGGATTTGGCCTTGGCTTCGCTCTCGACTTCTGCGGTTTTCCAGTTCCAGTAGACACCCGTCGCTTCATCCAGAAGGACACCGTCGTCGGCCAGAGTGGCGTTTTCAATTCGCTCGCGATAGGCGAAATAGATTGGCTGTGCCTTTTTGTCATGCCAGACGCCAATTTTTTGCATGCCCCTGAAACCGCGGGCTTTTTTCTTGACGACTATGGTCAGCTTGCAAGCCTTGTCGATGAACTTTTCGGCGGATTTGAAGCCGAGCTTAATATCAAGTCTTTTTGCCAATTCACAGCACACGTCCTTGAAGTCCCGGGCCTCGCCCTGGGGTTCGACGAAGGGTTGTCGCAAGGCGTATTCGGGCACCTGACCCGGCGATACGGCGGCTTCAATGTCATAGCGTTCCAGGTAGGTAGCATCGGGCAGAATGAGGTCGGCCAAGGCTGCCGTTTCGTCGTAGAACGGGGTGACGGCGACGGTGAAGGGAAGCAATGACTCGTCCTTTAAAATCTCCACTGTTTCCCGCGTCGAACCATTGGCGTAGGCCGGGTTGTGGTGGTACCACATGTAAAGGCCGGGGCGTTCGCCACTTTCCTTGATCCTTCTTAAGACCGAATGACCTGCACCGAATTGGGGCAAGGCCGTGGTGCTGGCGATATCATCAATGAATGACAGTTTTCTGGAGACAGGCTTGCTCTTTGGGCCTGTAGGATAAGTCCACTGGGCACTGACTGCCTGACAGCGGCCGCCGGGGTTATCAATGTTGCCGGTGATGGCGGCAAGCATCTGGATCGCCCGTTCTGTCTGGACGCCATTGTAGTGGGCGGCGGCACCGCGCGAGCTGATAATACAAGCCGGTTTGGTGATTGCGAATTCGCGCGCAATCTGACGAATATCCTGGGCCGCAACACCGCTAATTTTTTCCGCCCACTCGGGTGTATAGTCGGCAAGATGCTTTTTCAAGGTGACGATTTTTTCGCCCGGCAAGGCGTTGTAATTTTCACTGACGAGACAGAAGTCGATGAACTTCTCGCCGTCACGACCATACAGGTCCTCGCTCATCACCACATTGCACATGGCCAACACGACAGCCAGATCGGTGCCGGGTTTTATAGGGATCCAGCGATCGGAATTTGCCGCCGTGTTTGATAGCCTGACATCGAATGTCATCATCTTGAGATCGTGATCGACGGTCGATTTTGTCAACCGTTTGGCCAGAGACACAAAATTGGTGTGGGCTTCGAGCACATTGGAGCCAAAATTCAGGACATAACGGGCGTTATCAAAATCCCAGTTGTCGGCGGTGGCACCCCAGGTGAGTTCATGGGCCGTCCAGCGCGCACTCTGTTGTTGGCAGGTTTGCTTGATGATTGACCCGGTCCCGTAGCTCGCCAGGAATACATCGTCGATCAATTTTTCGGCGCTGTCTGAAATCCAGCCATGATGAAAGACAAATTTTTCCGGTGTTCCCGCGTCACGAAATTTTTTAAGCCTGGTTGTCAGTTCATCAAGGGCCTCATCCCAGGAGATTTTTTCCCACTCGCCCTGGCCGCGTGGACCGACCCGTCTTAACGGGGTCAGAATGCGGTCCGGATCATAAACTTTTGCCGCCCCGGCCTGGCCCTTGGCGCAGACCCTTCCCTGATTCCTGATGGAGTCCGGATGGCCTTCGATCTTGGCCAACTTGCCGTCGTCCAGATAACCAAGGATCGCGCAGCGGCTGGGACATTGCCCGCAGATGCTGGGGACCGCTACATGCTGGTTGCCGCTAAACTGTGAATAATCTTCACCACCATGCTTCAATGGCGTTCCATCTTCTGCCATGACTTTACGGATGGGAAGCAACTGCGCCCCGGCGGTCGCAATACCAAGTTTTATGAAATTTCTACGGTCAACCATGGTTTTTTCCTACCAGCCTAAAGTGTCGTCGGGGCCGTTATCTGGCCCGCGACAACAATGGTGTAACGTAATGTAAAGCCGCCAATGAGGATGGCCAGCGGGACCGCGACTTCAAGGGATACAATCGTCTTGAATTCCCGGTTGTGGAGTAATTTCGGCATCACCTGGAAAAGCTCAATAATTAGCGGAATCAGCAGTCCGACACCCACGACCAGCCCCCAGAACAACAGCGCCATCTGGCCACCGGGCAGAATGGCGAGCATCGCGTACTTGATGTCGCCGATCGTCAGGTGGCCAAACAACAGGAACAGGAAAATTACCAGCAGCTCGCCAGCTATTAGCAAGGCGTCTGATGTGATCAGAAGGTAACTGCTGTTTTCGTAATCGGAACGGATCGCCACATCCTTGCTTTTGCGCCTGAAAACGACACCGGCCAGAATGATGCTGGCGACCCCGGAAGACAAAGCCGACAGGGTAAACAGGGCGGCGAGGATTGGCGAATTCCAGAATGGACGCGCCGGCATCGCACCCAGCATGATGCCTGTATAAACGGCGACGCCGATACCCAAGGGGACCAATACCCATGCCAGACCACGTCTGACCTGTGAAAACCTGTCGCCGGGGCTTGAACCGGGTAGCATGAAAGTCATCGCGTACAAAACACTGAGAATGATAAAAATATTCAGGAACCAGGATCCGATCGACATAGGCGACAGGTTGATCAGATGGAACAGATTGCCGGCCCGGAGGGGTTGTCCCAATTCGAAGACGATCAGGAATGTTCCAAGCATCACAGGTATTGGTCCAATCAAGGCACCACAACGGGCGACGGAAAAGCGGGACGCGCCAAAGCCGCCTTTTCTGAGCAACACCGATCCACTGACGGTTACGGCACCCGCGCCCATTCCGGCGAGGAAGAAATAGGCAATAACAGGAAGGCCCCATGTGAGTTCATGCATGACTACCTTCTCCCTTTTTCTTTGCGATGGGTGGTGATGCGGACGTCATACCAGCCACGATTATTTTCATGCTCATCAGAATGATCAGCACCAATGTAATAGACCTGAGGCTCGGTTCCCTTGCCGGGCCTGAGTACGGTCGTCGGATTGGTCGTCAATAGTCTGGAAATTTCACTGTTGGGGTCGCTGATATCACCGAAGATACGAGCCTCACCGATGCAGGAATTGACACAGGACGGAACCAGCCCCTTTGACACCCGGTGAATGCAGAAGTCACATTTTTCGGCGACTTTGGTTTCCGGGTTAAGGAAACGGGCATCATAGGGACAAGCCTGAATGCAATACTTGCATCCGATGCATTGACCACTGTCGACGACGACGATGCCGTCCTGCGGGCGCTTGTAGGTGGCGCCCGTCGGGCACACATCAACACACTGGGGATGGCGGCATTGATTGCAAAGCCTTGGCAAAAAATGACGAGAGACGTTCGGGTAGGTGCCTTTTTCAGTATATTCAACCCACGAGCGGGTGACTCCAAGGGGCACATCAAATTCGGATTTGCAGGACACGCTGCAGGTATGACAACCGATGCAACGCCGGGTGTCGATAAGCATGGCGTAGCTTTTCAGTTTTGCCTTCTTTCCTTCGGGTGGTGTCTCAGCTGACGACAAGGCCACGGCGCTCGAGGCTACCGTGGTTGCTGCGACGCCGCCGACCAGCTTCTGGACGAAAGCCCTGCGGTTGGTGACCGGTTTACTGTTATTGCTCATGAACTGGGCTCCTAACCATCCGATGGTGAGGCCTTCTTAAAGGCGTTGGCACGCACATCTACCGGGCGATGGACCAGGTTGTTGTGACATTCGATGCAGGTTTTCTTTTCTTTTATGGCCAGCTTGTGGGCATTGACCCCGCGTTCGCGCGTGAATTTGATTTCGGCTTCCACATGGCAAGTCCGGCATGTGTTGCTGTCGTTTTCGAACATGCGGTCGCGGACCCGGTAGGCGGTGGCGGCTCGAGGCGGGATCCAGTCGCCGGCCCGTTCGCTGTCGCGATCACGCATATGTCCGAATAAATCTGTGACAGAGAGGAAATGGGTGTAGGCGTATGTCGTATTCCACCAACCTTCGGGAAGGTGGCAATCGACGCAAGTGGCCTGGGATGTCTTGTCATCGGGGTGGGCCAGGTGTGGTTTTGTTGCAGTCAGTCTTTCGTCGGAATTGAATTCCCAGGGAAGGTGGCAGTAATTACAAACGGCGTCCTGGGCTACGAAATTGCGGGTCACCGGCTCATAGGCGAAAATCCAGCTTACGAACAGAACCGCAATAACGCCGAGGGCTATGTTAACGGCTTTGCGGTATTTGAAGAGTAAATCAAAAATGTCCACGGTAGCCCCCTGTTGTTAATGAAAGCCATCGGCTTTCGGGGAGGGAAGGATTACACCCGGCCTGTTTCCAGACCGGGTGCGCCCTTTGCCTTAGTTAAGTTTGGTCGCTTCAATGTCGGCCTTGGCGCCGAACCCGATTGTCATCGGGAATGACACATGGTGGCCACGCGTTGTGATGTTGTCGTCGTGGGTAGCGAAACCAAAGCTGTAGACGCCGCCTTCTTTGAGGGCTTTGTCGTCAGGGTTGGTCAGGCCAAGTTTGCGGGCCCACACGACCGTCCACACGCCGTCTTTCCAGACACCCTTGGAACGATCATTGTCTTTGGCAGAACCCTTGGAGTCTTCCCGGCTGACGATATATTTAGGAATCATATCGCCTTCTTTCCATCCAGCATTGGGATCGAACGGAACCGCATTCTTTTCGCGGATCAGGGTCGTTTCCATCTTGCGGATGTCAGCTTCCGTGACAGATTTTTTGCCGAAGACCTTTTCGTCGAACATGTACTTCGGTGTATGAGTTTCCTTGTTGGAGTTTGAACCAAACGGGTTCTTGCCAGCGTCGCTGTTGCGATATTCAAGGACATAGAAGTCATCAGACATGCCGACAGGGTTGGAACGATGTCCGCGCCATTGCATCAGGTCGAGGAAGCCGCCAGCAGCTTTGATCTTGGCGATTTCTTCAGGGGTCTTACCCATATCCCAGGATGCGTTTTCGTCGGTGCGTGTCGATGGCAAATATTTTCGCACGTCTTTTTTCTTCAGATGCGCAAACAAGGCATTGGCCTTGATATCTGCGGTTTCCGGAAGATTGGGGCTATCCCGTTCGCCGTCATGGCAGGTTAGCCAGCAGCCTTGAGTTTCGTACATCGGCACAGAACCGTCATCGATCATCATCGACATACGATCTTCATAGATACCGGGTTGTTCGCCGTCCTGAACGACTTCGTCAAGTTTCGGATAGCCATAAGCTTTCCATTCCTTGCCATCGAAACGGTAGTAGGGATGGGCCGTACCGGCATAGTCGTTAAGGGTTTTCCATTGGAAACGGAAATAGGCGTCTTGTTTGTCATAGGCGACCTGGAATTTCAAATCGATAACACCGTTCTTGCCTTCAATGGGCATCGGCTCCAAATCGTGACCACCGATCAGTTTATTTCCCATTTCTTCTTCTTCGCCTTTATGACAGGCGACACAGGCTTGCCCTTCTTTTGTTTGAAGGTCGGCTCGTTTATGAGCGGGGCTGCGAAGCCATTGGTAAGTCGATTGTCCGGGCCAAAATAGTTTGATGTTTTTTGTCGGAACTTTCGACCAATCAACAGCCGCTGGATCGCCAGCAAATGCGGGTCCTGATAAAAGAACCGCAATGCCAATTGCGAGTGCTATACGTTTCATAATTCGTCTCCAGGGCTTGTGAAAAATACGTCAGGTTCCCTGCAGACAGTGCAAAGGGCGTGCCAGATATAAAAACTAATAATAACATATAGTTAAGTGTGGTGTGGCTTTGTAAAATGTCACTAATAAGTGACACCTGTCATATTCTTATGACATGCCCCAGCGCTTCATGCGCACGTAGAGATTTTGACGCGGAATGCCGCTAAGGCGGGCCGCTTCGGAGACGTTTCCTTCGGCTTTTTCAAGCAGTCGCGCCAGGTAATCGCGTTCGAAAGTTTCGCGCTCTTTCTGGTAGGAAATAACAGCCCCATCAACGGTTTCATCATCGATCAATTCTTCAGAAATATCGTCCAGGTCGACGCTGCTCACTGGTCCACCGGCATGAAGGGCGACGACCCGCTCGATGGTGTGTTGCAATTGGCGAACATTTCCAGGCCAGGGGAAACGTTCGAGAAGATGTAGGGCTTCGGGTGTCAACGGGCCAACTTCCTTACTGAACTTGCTGTTAAAGTGCTCCAGGAAGTGGACGGCGAGGGGGACGATATCTTCAACCCGTTCACGCAGTGGCAATAGTTCAAGTGCGACCACATTGATACGGTAAAACAGATCTTCCCGGAAGTTACCGGCCTTGACTTCATCTGATAAGCGTTTGTTGGTCGCGCACAACAGCCTGAAATCGCTAGAACTGGCCTGGGCGCTGCCCAACCGTGTAAACGTATGCTCTTGAAGGACTCGAAGCAGGCTGCTTTGCAGCTTGGGACTCATATCTGTAATTTCGTCAAGAAACAGGGTGCCGCCGTCTGCTTCCTCCAGATAGCCCGGCGTCGTCTTGGTGGCCCCTGTAAAGGCGCCTTTTTCATAACCGAAAAGGGTGCTTTCCAGAAGTTGCTCCGATAATGCGCCACAATTGACTTCAAGAAATCGCTCTTTGGACCTGGGGCTTCTGGCGAAAATGCTTCTCGCCGCCAATTCCTTGCCGGTACCGCTTTCACCTTCGATCAAGACTGTCACATCAAGCGGCGCCACCTGATTGATTTTATTTTGCAAAGCCAGCATTGCCGCGGAATGGCCGATATGAATTGGCACATCGTCGCCAGATAGCAGTGATTCACGCAAGGAGTTGATCTCGCGGTAGGCGCGGTCCAGTTCCAGGGCTTTTTCGGTGACCGCTTCAAGTTCTTCGATATTGTCGAAGGGCTTGGTTAGATAATCGAACAGACCCTCACGCACGGCGCGCACGGCGTCATGAACGTCGGCGTAACCGGTGATCAGGATGGCGACCTGCTGGGGTCGCTCGGCCCGCATCTCGCGTAGCAAATCAAGGCCATTCCCGTCGGGCAAGCGTTGGTCCATGATAATCAGGTTGAAATCATTGGCCGCGAACAGACTGCGGGCTTCGGCAACATCGCAGGCAAATTGTGCGCTTGCCGGTCCGTCACGAAAAATTCCATCAAGCAAGGTCCGCGTGTACTTGTCGTCATCGACAACAAGGATCTTCTGCATTATTGGTGTCTTTTGATCGCTCATTTACTTCCCTCTGTCACTGGTAACCATAACGCAAAATAAGCGCCCCCGTCGCCAAGATTGGTGGCAATAATTCTTCCCTCGTGAATGATCGCAACGTGTTGAACGACGGGCAAACCCAGGCCGGTTCCTTCTGCACGGGTGGTAAAAAACGGCGTGAACATTTTTTCCATAACCTCGTCGGACAGGCCTGGGCCTTCATCCGCGACGGCGAGGCTCCATCCCGGTGTTGGATCGTGCAGTTGTGCGACATTGCTTAGGCTGATGGTAATCGTTCCGCCAGGGGGACTGACCTGGGCGGCATTGGTGATAAGGTTGAACAGGGCATGGCCGATTAGAACCGGGTCAACGCCAAGGATAGGGGAAATTTCCGGCAAATCACACACGATCTTCTGCTGAGGGCTGACGCTTTGATGAAACAGGGACACTGTTTCCTCGATGAGCATGTTGATGTCTGTCGGTTTGCGGTCAAAACTGGCGATTTTTGTGAATTCAAGCATCCGTTTAACGAAGGCGTGGCAATCCTTTCCGGCCCTGCCAATTTCATAGAGCAGTTCCCTGATGCGTGCGGGGTCATCTATTTTCCGCTCGGCAAGCTGCGCCATGTTGACGACGCCGACAAGTGGATTATTAAGCTGATGGGCAATTTCACCTACCATCAAACCCATGGCCGACAGTTTTTCCACCTGGATGACTTTCTGATGTTCGGTATTGATGCGTGAAAGCTGTAATTCGATTTCACGTTGGCGGCGATAGTCGCGCTCCACCGTGCCGAGGATGGCATAGAAGATGGCAAACACAATACTGCCGACAAGAACCGAAATGGAGGCCGTCAAAATCATGGCGTTTTGGAAGCCGACCTGTGCACCCGTTACGTCCCTGACGACGATAAAATCACCGACTTCCTGTCCCGATATGTCGTTGAGAGGCAAAAAAGTGATATATAGGTGTTTGCCATCTTCTATCACATGTATATGCTCTTTATAGGTGTGGTTACCTTGATTCAGGGTTTGAGCCAACTCGCCAGGAATATTTTTCATGGAACGCCCGACAACGACGGAATTCCCGAAACGTGGCCAATCGTTCTTGTGACCAAGCATTTCCTTGCCGGTTTCCCATTGTTTAAGGCCCAGGAATTGTTCGTAGACAAGGACCAGTAAGTCAGCACCCATGGTTTCGTGGACAGCGTCGGTGATGTGATCAATTTCTTCGCCCAGTTCCAGAAAACCGATCAGAGTTTCCCCTTCATACCAGGGCAGGACGGCGCGTAACGTGAAGGTTCCCAATGGCCCCAGTTCAATGCCGCGGGCCGGCACCCGCACTTCGGCAGCCCGTAATGTGGTGATGCGGTTAATGGTGTCGCCGTACTCATCGGGTTTGTGTACACGCAGGAAATTGACTCTGTTGGGATCGGTAAAATAGAAGTGGGAGACGCGGTTGTTGGTTCGAAGATTATCAAACAAAGGCCATGCCAGTTTCAGCAGACTCTCGCGGTCTCTGGCAAGAAACGCCTTTTTCATACCGTCGTCACGGGCTATGACGGTCAGGGCCGCCTGCATCATGGCGGAATCGTTCTCCAGACCCTGGCGGAACAATCGTTCGACCGAAGCGGCGCTCTCCGTCAGGTTCTTTTCGTGCTCGCGGTTTTCGAAAAGATAGGCAGCAACTAGAAAAGCGCCGACGACGAACAAGATAACGAGGGCGAAGGGATAAAGAATGCGGGCGCGGACCCGGTCCCTTGCATGTCCGTGATATTGCTCTTGCATTTTTCTTGAAACCGTTATTGATGCTTAATGTTGGTGCCACAAGGCACTTGGTTAACTGACATCGTCCAATGAAGTATGAGTATCGAGTATTTGATTTTGATGTCAAATTGTGCGTGTAAAGTGAATTTGGAAAATTCTGCGAGAGGTCATCAAGCTTGAACAAAACAACGGGAACATGTCATTGCGGCAGTGTTGAAATTGAGATTCCATACGATGGGAAATTCAAAAAACTCAGGCGTTGCGATTGTTCATATTGTTCGCGCCGCTGGGCCGTCGTCGCCAGTGTCAGGGTGGAGGATTTGAAAGTCCTGAAAGGGGAGGACAAGCTGTCCCTCTACCAATGGGGAACGGGTGTCGCCAGGCATTATTTTTGCTCCGTGTGCGGTATATACACCCATCACCAAAGGCGCAGTGATCCAACAGAATACGGGGTTAACATCGCCTGTTTTGAACAGGTGAATGTTCGCGACTATCGTGACGTTGAGTATAGCGACGGTGTAAACCATCCCCGTGACCGGGACTGATACAACAAAGCGTTGATTACTGGAAAATCGCCTCTTTCTGACACAATGACACAATACGTTTAGACAGATCTTCCTTGGTTTGATGGACGCGCGGGCAAACCTTCTTATTGAATTCGATGTTCGCAGCGGGGCAGGCGCTTGCGTAACATTGGGTGACAAGGAAGCAATCCATACATTTGATCTCAAAACTTTCTGAATTGGCCACCCATTTTGAGAAATTGCTGTTGATTTCCAGCTTTCCTCCTGGGTGCAGATGGCCGACAAAATTGGTCGTGTCATCCAGGGCCACTGTGCACTTGCCGACTTTCATGGTTCTGCCGTCTTCGCTTTCGCAAGCGGGAAACAATAAATAATTGTTCTGCTTGCCCGCATAACAGAAGTGGCTGCGTTTCATGTAACTTATCAATGTCCCTAAATCCGACCCTGTTTTTTCGAGTTCTCCAAGCAGGTGAGATTCTAATTCTTCGGAATGTGTATCTTGACATAAGGCATTTGCCTTTTCGGCATTGTCGCTGCCGTACTCACCAATCGGTTTGAAGATAAACTGAAACCTGGGATCGTTTGTAAATCCAGAACAAATTTGCAGGTTGAATTGCTTCAGTTTATCCAGATGCAAGGACTCCTGATTGTAGTTTACCCGCACAACAATGCTTACGGGCTCGTCCGTCAAATCAGAGATCGCCCGCAGGTTCTGAAAGATAGCATCGAAGGATGCGTCACCTCCCTTCAAGGGGCGAAGCGAATTGTGATCTTCAGGAAGGCCATCGAGGGTGATCTGAAAATGCTCAAAGCCGAGGCCCGAAAGGAGACGAAACGTATCGATATCAAGCAGATAGCCATTGGTTGTCATCGAGGCCGTGAATTGCATGTCGGCAAAAGCTTCTTCGGCCTTGATGGCAGCGCATAAGTCGACAATGAATTTTTTACCAAGCAGGGGTTCGCCACCGAAGAATTCAATTTGCAGCACCTCGGGTGCGCTGGCTTTGATGAAATCCAGAATAATGTCCCGGTCTCGCTGCTTCATTGAGTGACGAAGATCATGATCTTCATAACAGTACACACAGTCAAAATTGCAGGCCTGGTTTACCGGTAGCAGTATGAGTTGAAGGGTTCTTGAATTTTCAGAAATTTGCGCCAGTTCCTTTGTCAGAAACGGCTTGATTTCGTCCTGGTGACGAACCACAAAATAGTTCTCGACGAGATAATCCCAGGTCTCGCGACTGCCATTTACGGTAAATTGTTCTATATGTTCAGCATCGTTTTCCAGGTATTCGAATAAAGGATGGCGGGTATCGTTAATGCTGAAATTTTCAAGGTTTAACCAATTGATCAAACTCCAACCGTGGTCACCCTTGAGGGTGACCACCTGGCTGGAAAGCCGGAACGGCGCTCCCATCAGTTTCCGGTTTTTTTGAAGGCTGTTATCTGCTCGGACAGGAAATCGATGTCAGCAAGCATCTTGGTTTTGGTGCAGCTACAGTTGTCTGTGCAACCAAAACCAAATGATGCGACCGTTGGGTCAAATGACACACCCCGTTCTAACAGGACCTTGGCGACGGGCCGTCCCTTTTTAATTTCGGTTATACCCGGCGCTATATCCATGACCAGAGCTTTGATATCGCTAGGATCCTTTGCCCTGACGTTCTTGCCTTTAACCTTGGAGATGTACTCTTTTTCGCGCGCCAATAATTCAAGGGCAACGTCGAGTTCTGGATACTTGATTGGGTCAGACATGTTGTTCTCCCTGCAGAAAATATTAATAGTTGAGTATCAACATAAAATACAAGCAAAAGTATACTAAAAAATTCGGTTTTTGGACAGCAAATTATTTAATTTGGCGATACTTTGATCGGGTCATTCAGACGTTAGCTTTGAAATCATTGCTTTGCGGCAGTTGGGCATGCTACGCAAACCACTTGAAATGAGGGTTAATTTACGATGAGCGCGACAGTATTTATTGATGGTGAAGTCGGCACAACCGGCCTGCAAATCAGGGAGCGGCTGGGTAATCGCGCCGATCTTTCTTTCCTCAGCCTTGACGAGATTGAGCGCAAGGACCTGGGGCGGCGTGGCGACATGCTCAATAGCGCTGATATCGTCATCCTGTGCCTGCCTGACGACGCGGCGCGAGACGCCGTGGCGATGATCGAAAATACAGATGTGCGGGTCATTGATGCCTCTTCGGCTCACCGTGTCGCCACGGGCTGGGTCTACGGTATGCCTGAGTATGGCCCGGGACAGGCCGAATTGATCGCCGCCGCAAGCCGCGTGACGAACCCCGGTTGTTACGCCATTACATCGGTGTCGATCCTGCACCCCTTGGTCGCGGGCGGTATTGTTCCGGCCAGCCATCCTGTCACCATCAACGCCATTTCCGGGTACTCCGGCGGCGGCAAGCAGATGATTGCCGATTTTGAAGACGCCGAAAATGGCGCCTACGCCAACACCCCGTTCAGGGTGTATGGGTTGGGTCTGGCTCACAAGCATGTACCGGAAATTAAGGCCTGGAGCGGCCTTGATAAGTCGCCACTGATGGTTCCAAGTGTCGGCCATTTCCGTCAAGGGATGATTGTGCAGGTGCCGTTGCAGCTTTGGTCCTTGCCCGGAAATGTCAGTGTTGGTGACATCCACGCGGCACTCGAAAATCACTACGCCGGGCAACGTTTCGTCAAGGTCAAGCCACTCGCCGAAACCGCTGACATGAGTGGCCTTGAGCCCGAAGGCCTGAATGGCACCAACGAACTGCACCTGCATGTGTTCGGCAATGCGGAGGCCGGTCAGGCCGTGGTTATGGGCTTGATCGATAATCTGGGTAAGGGAGCTTCGGGGCAGGCAGTGCAGAACCTCAATCTAATGATTGGCGCGGATCCTGATACCGGGCTTTAGGAAAAAGGCAGTTTACTCATGACCAGTAATGACGTTCTGCTGCAGCCGTACACCCTTAAACATCTGACCATCAAGAACCGCATCATGTCGAGCGCTCATGAGCCGGCCTATTCGGAAGACGGTATGCCTAAAGACCGCTACCGGCTTTATCATCTGGAAAAAGCGCGCGGTGGTATCGGCCTGAATATGACCGCCGGATCGGCTATCGTTTCGCCGGACTCTCCCGCCGCCTTTGGCAACCTTCATGCCTATAAAGATGAAATCGTGCCGTGGCTCAAATCCATGGTCGATGATTGTCATGAACTGGGTACGGCGATGATGATCCAGCTTACCCATCTTGGCAGGCGGACCAACTGGAACAAGGCCGACTGGCTACCGGTGCTGGCCCCGTCGCCGGTGCGTGAACCGGCCCACCGGGCGTTTCCCAAACAGGCTGAAGACTGGGATCTGGAGCGCATCGCCGGTGATTATGGCAGGGCTGCGGCGCGGATGCAGGCGGCCGGAATGGACGGCATCGAAATAGAGGCCTACGGCCACTTGATGGACGGTTTCTGGTCTCCGGCGACAAATAAGCGCGACGATGATCTTAATGGCTCGCTTGAGAACCGGCTAAAATTCACCCACCGGGTGCTGGCCTCCATTCGCGACGCCGTTGGCCCCGACTTCATCGTTGGCGTTCGTATGGTCGCAGACGAGAATTGGGACAAGGGATTGAGCCGGGATGAAGGTGTCAGGATCGCGCAAATCCTGGTGGCGGCGGGGCAGGTCGATTTCCTCAACATCATCCGCGGCCATATTGAAACCGATGCCGCCCTTTCCGAAGTTATCCCCGTCATGGGCATGGCTTCCGCCCCGCACCTTGATTTTGCCGGTGAAGTCCGCAGTGCGACCAGGTTCCCGGTTTTCCACGCCGCCAAAATCTCTGACGTGGCGACGGCCCGTCACGCCATCGCCGAGGGCAAGGTCGATATGGTCGGCATGACCCGGGCCCATATTGCCGATCCCCACATCGCCGCTAAAGTGGCGGCAGGGCAGGAAGACGACATTCGTCCCTGCGTCGGTGCCACTTATTGCCTGGATCGCATCTATGAAGGCCACGAGGCGCTGTGCATTCACAACCCGGCGACCGGCCGCGAAGCAACCATGCCGCATACAGTCTTGGCTTCCAGAAGCCTCAAACAAAAATGCGTCATCGTCGGGGCCGGCCCCGGCGGACTGGAAGCGGCGCGGGTGCTGGGTTTGCGGGGGCACGAAGTTGTCGTCTTTGAAGCCGCAGACAACCCCGGTGGTCAGGTGCTGTTGGCGGCGCAATCGAAAAGACGGCGCGAACTGGTCGGTATCATCGACTGGCGGGTTGCCCAGTGTGAAAAGCTGGACGTTTCCATTCGCACCAACACCTGGGCTGAGGCCCCTGATGTGCTGGCCGAAAATCCCGATATTGTCATTATCGCCACCGGCGGTATGCCCAATACGGAATTCCTCGAAGCGGGCGACGACCTTGCAGTGACAACCTGGGATATTATTTCGGGGGCTGTCAAACCGGCGGAAAACGTCTTGCTGTTTGACGATAACGGCGGTCAGGCTGGATTGCAGTGCGCAGAATTCATCGCCGAGGCTGGCTCAAAGCTGGAAATTGTGACGCCGGAGCGTTTTTTCGCCCCTGATGTTGGCGGCCTCAACCATGTGCCCTACGCTCGCTGTTTTCAGCAACACGATGTCACCATCACCATCAACCACAGGCTGAACTCCATTCGTCGTGACGGAAACGGGCTGGTCGCGGTGATCGGCAGCGATTATTCCGATCTTGCCCGCGAACAAAGTATTGATCAGGTCGTCGTCGAGCACGGCACCTTGCCCCTGGACGACCTCTATTTCGACTTGAAGGATAATGCCGTCAATCAGGGCGCGGTTGATTACGACGCGCTGATCGTGGGCAAGCCGCAAACACTGGTCAGCAACCCGGACGGGGCCTACCGCCTGCTGCGCATCGGCGACGCGGTGGCCAGCCGCAACATCCACGCCGCCATTTATGATGCGCTCAGGTTGTGCAAGGATCTATAACGCGCTGCAGGCGCTGATCACCTTGCTGTAGGGCGGCGGTTTGATCCCTTTGCCGGTTTCTTCCAGGTGCCATTTTGCAATCAGGTTGTGGGCGTTGAATTTTTCAATGCTAAGCCAGTTTCGGGCTCCGACGAGACCACAGTCGGCACCTCGAAAGTTCAGCAATTCGGCCGTGATATCCCTGTCGACAACCTCATTTTCATTCATCAGTTTGTTCATCGCCCAAACGACGATGCCGGGTGGCGGTGGATGGACAATGGCCGATGAGGTCAACTGGTTCATGACATTGGAATTTTTGACACTATTAACGCCTTCACGCGTCGATTTGATGGCCCCGACAGCGGCGACGTGAACATCACCTGAAAGGAAGGTGACGCGTGTCTTTTTATCGCGCGAGAACGTTAACAGGTTTCTGATCATGTCCAGGCGCTCGATTTTATGGGGATGGCTATGCCAGTGATCGCGCAGGTCGTCTTCCAGTTCCTGTTGGCCGGGAATGGCATTGAGAATACTTTCCAGCTTTGAAAAATCCATATGAACAACCGGGATGGAGGACATGACAAACAAGTGCTTTGCGTCACCTTCGGCAAGGTCGTGCAACCAATTTGTTATTCCGTTCCATGCGGTTGCGCTCATGACACAGTCGTTGGTGCGCTCGCTTCGCATGTCAAAAACGGCGAATGCCATGTCACCGGCAACATGGGTCATGGAAAAATTATTGTCGCCGCCGACCAGCCATAATGGCTTTTCGGTATCAGTTAATTGCATCTGGAAAGCGCGAAAATTGTCACGGGCACTGGCGAAGATACCCTGATAAACGTCACACTTGTTAACGCCTTCGGGGTAGGAGCCCCAGCCATCGAAAATGTCATGATCATCCCACATCATCACGGTTGGAATGCTTGCCAGCATCCGGGCCGGTTCCGGCTGGCTCCAACGTTCACAGTACAGATTGAAATAAAAATCCTCGACACTGCCCTTCATCTCCATGGAAAAAGGCATCTTGATCCTGTCATCCAGGGGTTCGTTGACCCAGTCGTAGATGGGTTTGCATTCCTTTTCCTGCCAGATGGAGTCGGCGTAAACCTGATCACCGCCCATCAGCAGCAGATTGAAGGGGAGGTCAGTGGTGCCATCTTCAGCTTCAAGGCATTCAATTGCGAAAGTGTGACGTTCTTCCATATCAACCCACAGGGCGTTGCGGTTTTTGACCGTTTTCATATACTTTGGATCGGAAAAACCATTGCACGACGCATAGGCTATGTGCGGATTGACGCCCTTTTCCGGCACCCAGAAAGCCCATTTCTGCTCTGCCCCTGCCAGCATATATTGAATTCTCACGGGCTTGTCTGATTGTTCGATTTGCATGTCAAAGCGCCAGACTTGGTGTCCTTTATGCTCCTTCAACAGTGTCTTTTGCATTGCCTGCGTGTTGTTGGCGTCGGCAACGGCGAAATGCAGCATTCCCGGGTCAACATCTGATACGAAAAGAGCGGAAACGGTCCATTCGCCTTTAACCTTATCCTCGCCTCGAAAACCGAGAATTGGCCCCATAACAATTGCCATTGTAACCTCCCAAGATTGTATAATTATAATAACGAATAAATCTTAGGATGTATTTTTGCTTAAAGCAAACGCGCCAAATCAAAAGGCACGGTGCTAAAATAATTGCCGTCAGGAGAGGTTTGTTTGGTCAGACATCCAGATCTTCGGCGAATTGGGCGTTTTCCTGGATGAACTGGAAGCGTTTTTCAGGTTTTTTGCCCATCAGGTCCTCGACCAGCCGGTTGGTGTTGCGGCGTTCGATCTTGTCGTCGTCGGAATGATCGGGCGGCATGGTGACACGCAGCAGGGTTCTTTTGCTGGCGTCCATGGTTGTTTCCTTGAGCTGCCTGGCGGGCATTTCACCCAATCCCTTGAAGCGGCTGATTTCCACCTTGCCGCGACCGTTAAAGACCTTTTCCATCAGTTCATCCTTGTGGGCGTCGTCGCGGGCATATTCGCTTTTCGAGCCCTGGGTGAGCCTGTAAAGCGGCGGCATGGCGAGATAAAGGTGACCATTTTCAATGAGTTGGGGCATTTCCTTAAAGAAAAACGTCATCAATAACGAGGCGATGTGGGCACCGTCAACATCGGCGTCAGTCATGATGATGATCTTCTCGTAACGCAGCGCCGAGCCATCGTATTTGTCGCGTGTGCCGCAACCGAGGGCCTCGATCATGTCGCGCAGTTCCTGGTTGGCGTTGATCTTCTCGTCGGTGGCGCTGGCGACGTTCAGGGTTTTGCCACGAAGCGGCAGGATGGCCTGTGTTTTGCGGTCGCGTCCCTGCTTGGCTGAACCGCCGGCAGAATCACCTTCGACCAGGAACAATTCGGTGCCTTCGGCGGTTTTTGATGTGCAGTCGGTCAATTTGCCGGGCAAGCGCAGTTTACGGGTGGCGCTGGCGCGCTTGGTTTCCTTGGCTGAGCGTTTGCGCAAGCGCTCGTCGGCCCGCTCAATCACCCGCTCAAGCAGCGATTTGGCGCTTTCCGGATCGCCCGTCAGCCAGTGGTCGAAATGGTCACGAACGGCGTTTTCAACCAGCTTCTGGGCTTCGACCGTTGATAGTTTTTCCTTTGTCTGGCCCTGGAACTGGGGATCGGTGATGAAAACCGACAGCATGACGCAGGCTCCGCCCAGCACATCATCGGCAGTGATCTTTGATGCCTGGCGGTTGGAGACAAGCTCGCCGTAGGCTTTAAGGCCCTTGGTTATGGCGCCGCGCATTCCATTTTCATGGGTGCCGCCAAGCGGGGTGGGCACGGTGTTGCAATAGGAATTGAAGTAGTCCTGCTCGTCAATCGGCCAGGCGATGGCCCATTCGGCCTTACCGCCGCTACCGTTAAGCTTGGCTTCACCGGAAAAGGTAGCCGGGGTCAGGGTTTTGCGGTTTTCCAGCGTTCCGGCCAGATAATCGGCCAAACCACCGGGAAAATGCAGGGTCGCGGAGGCGGGCGGGGCATCATCACCCTTCAACAGTTTTTCGGCACACGACCAGCGAATTTCGACACCGCGGAACAGGTAGGCCTTTGACCTGGCCATGCGATAGAGGGTTACTGGGCGAAAACGCGGATGGGCTCCAAAAATCTGCGGGTCAGGATGGAAGGCAATGGTGGTGCCTCGCCGGTTTGAGACTTTGCCGACATTGGCAAGCGGGCTTTGGGGGACGCCGCAGGAATAGCTTTGTGTCCACAAGGTTTTGTCGCGGGCGACCTCAACAGACAGCCTGTCAGAAAGGGCGTTAACCACCGACAACCCGACGCCGTGCAAGCCGCCGGATGTCTCGTAGGACTTGCCGGAAAACTTGCCGCCGGAATGCAGCGTCGTCATGATCACTTCCAGGGCCGATTTGTCTTTGAATTTCGGGTGCGAGTCGACCGGAATGCCGCGACCGTTATCGCCAATGGTAACGGTGAAATCTTCCGCTAGATCGATGGTGATGTGGCTGGCGTGGCCGGCCACCGCCTCGTCCATGGAGTTATCGAGGATTTCGGCAACCAGATGATGCATGGCGTGTTCGTCGGTGCCACCGATATACATGCCGGGGCGCAGGCGCACAGGCTCCAGGCCTTCCAGGACCTCGATATCCTTGGCTGAATAGGCGCCATCGTCTTTGTTTTTTTTCACTTTGCTGCTCGTGCCCGTTGCCCGAGGTTGGGCTGGGGGTGGAATTTTGGCCACCTTGGTCTCTGCTGCTTCAAATAAATCGGCCATAATCGTGTTCAAATCGTCCCAGGAATATTAAAATTCAGTGCCGTAGCCCTATCTTATAACCCCATGATAGAGTATAAATCCACAAAATGATGACAAGATATTGTGTATAGCAGGAGAGCATGATGAGCAAGGATTCGACAGACCAATCGGAAAATAATCACGGAACCTTGTCAATCAGGACCCTGGCGATGCCTGCCGACACCAATCCTGCGGGTGATATTTTTGGCGGCTGGCTAATGTCCCAAATGGACATAGCCGGTGGTATTGCGGCCCATGCCCGGGCCAAGGGGCGGGTTGCGACGGTTGGCGTCGAAGCGATGACCTTTCACCGTCCGGTCAAGGTCGGTGATGTGGTTTGTTGCTACACGGATATTGTCAGGGTTGGCAAAACCTCGATGACGATTTCTGTCGAAGTGTGGACGCTGAAAGCCCGCGACCCCTCCGAAAAGGTCAAGGTCACCGAAGGCCTCTACACATACGTCGCCCTTGACGATGAAGGCAACAAGCGGCCCATTCCTGAAGCCTGAAGGTGAATTTAAATCAACAACAACCACAAATATCCTGCGGCGCAGAGGCTGCTCAGGGCTGAGAATTCTTTGGCAAATCCATTGTCGAAGGCCGATTTTTCATTTTTTTGACTGAACATGGTTCTGGTTCCGTTTCTCTGTTTCGTTATTCGTTATCAGAGTTATAATATAAAGAGAACAAAACAGCAACATTTATATTTAACTATCTGAAAAACAACAAAATCAAAAAAATTCGTAAATGCTTGCTCACGGGACTTTGATTAGGCATGCCAAGGCATACTGTTTAGGTTGCTTTTAGTGAAATGGAGGACCGTTAAATGCGCCCGATTTTGTTAGCCTTGGTTTTGACCATACTGCTTGCTGGTCAAGGTCTGGCAAACGAGGTCCGTATCGTTGACGTCGAGGCGCTCCAACAACAGGACGGGCGTTACAGTTTTTCCGTTACCCTCAAACATGCCGACAATGGCTGGGATCACTACGCCGACCGATGGCAGGTGCTGGGACCGGGCGGGGTCGTGCTTGGCGACCGGGTCCTGATGCATCCCCACGTCAACGAACAACCCTTTACCCGCGGCCTGTCAGGGATCGCCATTCCTGCAGGGTTAAAGTCCGTATCGGTGCGCGCCCATGACAAGGTTCATGGTAATGGGCCCAAATTGTTCGAGGTTTCCCTACCGGGTCGATAAATTAAATATCACGCCAGTAATGACACGCCGTTTCGTGACCCGGTGCGACTTCTTCAATGGCTGGTACACTTTCGGCGCATTTGTCGCCGACATGGGGACAGCGTGGGTGAAACGGGCATCCGCTCGGCGGGTCAATGGGCGAGGGCAGTTCGCCGACCAGCTTGATGCGCTCTTTATGGGCCAGTGGATCGGCCTTGGGTGTCGCCGACAGCAGGGCGCGTGTATAGGGGTGGCGCGGCATATTGAAGATATCATCGCGGGAGCCTTTTTCCACCGGATGGCCCAGATACATCACCATGATTTCATCGGCGACATGGCGCACGACGCTTAAGTCATGAGAGATGAACATGTAGGCCAGGTCGAATTCGTTTTGCAGGTCGGTGATCAGGTTGAGCACTTGTGCCTGGATCGACACATCCAGGGCCGAGACCGGTTCATCGAGAATGACAATGCGGGGGTTGAGCATCAGGGCGCGGGCGACGGCGATACGTTGGCGCTGACCGCCCGAGAACATATGCGGATAGCGGTTATAATGTTCGGGTCTCAAACCGACCTTTTCCATCATTGCCAGAGCAGCCTGACGGCGTTCGGCAGCGTTCATCGCCGTATTGATCTTCAACGGCTCTTCCAGGATTGATCCGACTTTCTGGCGCGGGTTGAGCGAAGAATAGGGGTCCTGGAAAACGATTTGCACCGTGCGGCGTAATTCGGCCAACTTTTCGGTTGCTGTATCGAGAACATTGACGCCATCGATCAGCAGCCGACCGGCGGTTGGTTCCTCGATCATGGTGAGCAGACGGGCCAGTGTCGACTTGCCACATCCTGACTCGCCGACAACGGCAAACGTCTTGCCTTGCGCCATGGTAAAATCGACACCATCCAGGGCTTTCACCGTGGCAGTTCTGCCAAACATGCCCTGGCCAATCAGGTAATGGCGGGTCAGTCCTTCGGCTTGTAAAATCGGGCCGCTCATCAGGGGTCTCTCTTTGGCAGCGGGGTGTGGCAGCGCACGCCATTAATGAACTGCGGCGGTGTCGTCCGGCACAGGTCCGTGACGTGGGTACAGCGCGGGTTGAACAGGCACCCTTCGGGGATGTCACCCTGACCGGGAACGACGCCGGGGATGGAAGGCAGGCGGTCGCCGTGGCTGCGTTCGGGCAGGGCGTCAAGAAGGGCAGAGGTGTAGGGATGTCGGGGATTGGTGAACAGGCCCCTGATATCCTGCTGTTCGACTTGTTGACCGGCGTACATTACCGATACCCTGTGGGCGGTTTCGGCAACGACGCCCATGTCGTGGGTAATCAAAATCAACGCCATGTCGTACTTCGATTGAAGTTCGACCAGCAAATCCAGTATCTGCGCCTGAATGGTCACATCCAGCGCCGTCGTCGGTTCGTCGGCAATTAACAGGCGCGGATTGCAGGCAATGGCCATGGCGATCATAACGCGCTGGTTCATGCCGCCCGACAGTTGATGGGGAAAGGCCGACAGCCGTTTTTCAGGTTCGGGAATCCCAACCTGATCGAGCAGTTCTGCGGCCCTGCGGTTGCGTTCGGCCCAGGAACCTCCCTGGTGAATTTTCAGGCTTTCCTTGATTTGATAACCGACGGTGAAGCAGGGATTGAGAGACGTTCCCGGCTCCTGGAAGATCATCGCCATGTCTTTGCCGATGATGGTGCGGCGTTCGGAGTCGCTGATTGCCTTAAGGTCGCGCCCATCGAAGGAGAGGTGGTCGGCAGTGACCGTCGCCGTCCACGGCAGCAGACCCATCAGCGCCAACATGGAGACACTCTTGCCGGAACCGGATTCACCGACGATGGCGACGACTTCACCCAGATCGACATTCAGGCTGACACCGTCAACGGCCCGAAACGGGCCGGCTGCGGTCTGGAATTCAACGGTCAGGTTTTCGATTTCAAGTAAACTCATGAGCGTTTCAACTTCGGGTCAAGGGCGTCGCGCATGCCGTCACCCATCAGGTTGAAAGACAACACTGTGATCAAAATCGCAAGGCCGGGAAAGGTCACGACCCACCAGGCGCTGGAGATGAATTCGCGCGCTTCGGCAAGAAGGGTACCCCATTCTGGAGTTGGCGGTTGTGCGCCCATGCCAAGGAAACCAAGTGCTGCGGCGTCGAGAATGGCGGTTGAGAAACTTAAGGTCGCCTGGACGATCAACGGCGCCATGCAGTTGGGCAGCAAGGTGATGAACATCAGCCGTAGTGTTCCGGCACCCGCTACACGCGACGAGGTGACGTAGTCCCGAGAAGATTCGGCAATCACCTGTGCCCTGGTCAGACGCACGTAATGGGGTTGCAGGACAATGGCGATGGCGATCATGGCGTTGGTCAGGCTGGGTCCCAAAATCGCCACCAGAACCAGAGCAAGAAGCAAACTCGGGTAAGAAAGAATGACATCCATGATCCGCATGATCAACGTGTCGACCCAGCCGCGGAAAAACCCGGCTATCAGGCCCAGCGATATGCCCGAAACAAGCGAAATGGAAACCACAATACAGCCGATGAAAAGCGAGTACCGCGTCCCGTGGATCAACCTGGAGAGCATGTCACGGCCAACGGCGTCGGTGCCAAGGATAAACCTCCAACTGCCGCCTTCCTGCCACGCAGGGGGTTTCAGGAAATAATCCCGATATTGTTCGATTGGCGAGTGGGGGGCAACGACATCGGCGAAAAAAGCCAGCAAAATGACAAAGACAACAACGCACAATCCAGCGACAGCGCCCTTGTTTTCATAAAAATAGGACCAGAACTCCTTCAGCCGCATCCAAGATGTTTCGGCCTCGCTGCTGTCATTGGGACTGATGATGGGTGTGTTGTTCATCTGCGGCCCTAACGGGTGTGTCGGATGCGGGGGTTGATCAGGCCATATAGCAAATCAACAATCAGGTTCACTACCATGACGATGGCGGCGATCATCAAAAGGCCGCCTTGAACGGAGGTGTAATCGCGCCGGAAAATGGAATCAACCATCCACTTACCGATACCCGGCCAGGAGAAAATCGTCTCCGTCAAAATGGCGCCAGCAAGCAGTACGCCAACCTGCAATCCGATGGTGGTGACAACCGGGATCAGGGCATTCCTGAGCGCATGGATGGCAATCACCCGAAATGGCGGCAATCCCTTGGCCCGGGCAGTTCGCACATAATCCTCGCCCAGAACCTCAAGCATGGCCGAGCGCGTCTGACGGGCGATTACCGCCATGGGGATCGTGCCAAGGGCGATGGTTGGCAGGATTAAATGGCTCAGGGCCGAACGAAAAGCGCCTTCTTGTCCCGACAGGTAGCTGTCGATCAGCATGAAGCCGGTAACCGGCTCGAAGTAAAACAGGAATGAAATACGGCCCGAAACCGGCGTCCAGCCAAGAATTCCGGAAAACAGGATGATCATCAGCAGGCCAAGCCAGAAAATCGGCATAGAATAGCCGACCAACGCCGTTGTCATCACCGTATGATCAAAGATTGACCCGCGCTTGAATCCAGCAATGATGCCCGCAGGAAGGCCGATGATCATGGCGAACAGAATGGCCATGGTCGATAACTCAAGGGTTGCCGGAAACAGGGTTAGAAATTCATCGATAACCGGTTGTTTGGTGACGATGGATTGTCCCAGATCACCGTGCAGCAGCTTAGACAGAAACTCCAGGTATTGCTGCCACAATGGCCTGTCGAAACCGAACTGTGCCATTAATTGGGCATGGCGTTCAGGTGATACGCCGCGTTCACCGGCCAATACCTCGATAGGGTCGCCCGGTATCAACCGGATAAAAGAAAACGCAATGATGGTGACCCCTATGAAAGTGGGGATCAGCAGACCGACACGGGATATCAAAAATCGAAACATGGGAATCAGGTTATCCGAAAAAAAAGGGGAGAGGTCTTGTATTATCAAGACCTCTCCCGATCATGTCTCAAACAGGCAAAATAAAGCCTATTTCAAGTCGACGCCATAGAAGATGTGACCACCGAAGGGATCAATCTTGAAGTCGACAACTTCTTTACGGATTGGTTTGAAGACAACCGAATGGGCAATCGTCGCCCAAGGGGCTTTTGCTTTAAAGACAAGCTGGGCATCCTCGTAAAGCTTGGTCCGTGCGGCAGGATCGCTGACCGTCTTGGCCTTCTGGATCAGGTCTTCGAACTCCTTGTCGCACCATTGTGCCCTGTTGGAACCGCCGACCGCGTCGCAACCCAGCAACACGGCAAGAAAGTTGTCCGGATCGCCGTTATCGCCGGTCCAGCCCAGCAGCACCGTGTCGTGTTCACCGGCTTTCGAGCGTTTCAGGTATTCACCCCACTCGAAGCTGACGATTTCAGCAGTGACGCCGACCTTGGCCCAGTCTGCCTGAATCATTTCGGCCATGCGCCGGGCGTTCGGGTTGTAAGGACGCTGCACCGGCATCGCCCAGATGTTGGTCTTCAGGTTTTTGACACCGGCATCGGCCAGCATCTTTTTCGCCTTTTCAGGATCGTAAGCATCATCCTTGGTGGCGTCGTTGTATGACCAGATCGTCGGCGGGATCGGGTTCTTGGCAACTTTACCGGCACCCTGGAAGACGGCGTCGATAATCGCGGCCTTGTTCATTGCCATGTTCAGGGCGAGACGGACATTGGCGTTTTCGAACGGTGCCTTTTTCGTGTTGTATGCCAGATAGCCGACGTTCAGGCCTTCCTGTTCCATCAGGTTGACCTTCGGGTCTTTTTTCATGGCGGCTATATCGGCCGGGTTCGGATAAGGCATGACATGGCATTCGCCAGCTTTAAGCTTCTGATAACGTACCGAAGCATCGGGCGTGATCGAAAACACCAGATCGTCGATTTTGGCCTTTCCAGCCCAGTAAGCGGGATGGGCCTTGAAGCGGATCATCGCGTCTTTCTGATAAGCGACAAGCTGGAACGGGCCGGTGCCGACGGGTTTCTGGTCGACCATTTCGGGAGTTCCCGCCTTCATCATCTTATCGGCGTATTCGGCCGACGTGATGGAGGCAAAGTCCATACCCATATTGGCGATGAACGGTGCTTCTGGGCGATTGAGGACAAACTGGATCGTGTACGGGTCAACGACAACGATGTCCTTGATCAGATCCGGCATGCTCATACCGTTGAAGTATTCGTAAGAACCGCCGGAAACAGCGAAATAGGCGTGGTTCTTATCCCATTGCCGGGCGAAGCTGAACAGCACGTCTTCGGCGTTGAAGTCACGGGTCGGGGTGAATTCCTTGGTTGTGTGGAACTTGACGCCTTTGCGCAACTTGAAGGTATAGGTCTTTCCGTCGTTCGATACCGTCCAGCTTTCGGCCAGGGCCGGCGCGATCTTTGTGGTGCCGCGTTCGAATTCGGCAAGCTTGTTGAACAGTTGGCGTGATGACGCATCGAAGGTCGTACCCGCTGTATAGAACGCCGGGTTAAATCCTTCGGGGCTGCCTTCTGAACAGAAGACGAGTGTTTTGGCGGAAGCCGGGCTTGCACCCAACATACCAATGCTGATTGCCGCCGTGGCAATAGCAGGTAACAGTAGCTTTGTTATTTTCATTTTACTCTCCCTTACTTGGTTAAAAAACATTGCACTTGCCTTAACGTATTGCAACTAGAGATATTGGCCGAAATCGTCTTGTGCCCGCCAAACCATATTCATCTGGGCTTTGACGCGGTCTCCCAACTCATCAATCACGTCATGAACCAGAAGGTTCATCACCACATGCAATGAACCCATTGAGTTAAAAAAGAACCTGGTATTTGGTGTTACGGGCAAATAATATTTTGTTGTTTTCTTAGCCCAATCACAAAATTCTTCGCAGATAACGACAACATCCAGGCCTTTTTGTTTGGCCAAATTGGCCAGTACCGGGGCATTTTTCCCATAGCGAAAAACATCCAGGATTATCAGTGTTTTTTTCTTCGCCGGGTCGGTAAGCGCACTGGCGTAAATGCCGTCCACGCCACTCAGGTGGTGAACATTGGGGCGCGCATAAAGAAGAAACATGGCCATGCCGCGGGCCAGATAGTCGGTGGTCTGAAACCCCGTTACGTAGATACTGTCCGCTTCAGCTAACAGTTTGACAACTTTATGCCAAAGGGGGGTGCGCCGCGTGGCATAGGCTGTTTGAATGCAAACACTGTCCGCCTTGATGGCTCCCCTGTCTCCCATATCCGCCCTGCGAGCCTCGTGGGCGCGTTCAAAGCGCACATCAAAATCGTACCCTTTTGGTCCATACGAATGGGCTTTCAGGATGCGCTTGGCGTCGGCCATGTTCTTGAAGCCAATTTTCTGGACGAAACGGCTTACCGTCATTGGGCTGACACCGGCCTGATCTGCGAGGGACGAGTTGGTTTCCAATAAAAGCCGGGCAGGATTAACGGTCAGGAAGTTCGCCAGAAGGCGTTCCGTTTTGGTGAAATTACTCATCTGATTGCTTATGCGTTGTGCCAAGCTATCGATCATTCGACGCGCTCATTTCGAGCGTCTCCCTCCCAGAAGAACTTTCAACGCAGTTTCCAACGGTATGAACCTATCTGTCAAATGATTTTTGGTATGGTTCTACCAATTTTGCAACAGAATGAACGCCAATAACCCATCGTGGTCAGCGCAGATGGCTAAATCAGAAATCAAATTCGAGCTGCTGGAAAACTTTCTGTGCGTTGCGCCGGGCCAATTGGTTGAAGTTCAAAAGGTGTTTGAAGGCTTCACTGATTCACGCGTGCTGCCTTATGCGATGATTAAAGGATCGCCGAATCCCAGTTCCTTGCGCATAACGGCGATGATTTCACCTTGCGTGGCGTCGGCTCGGGTGGCTTCGATGATTTGTCCGAACAGGTTCACTCCGTCCGTATTGGCGGCCTGGGCCAATGCGTCCAGGGCTTTATCGACGTGGTCGTTATCGCGGTGTTTTTTGAAATCGGCAAGGCTTTCAAGATAGCCCTCGATGTCTTTTTCACGCGGTCGGGGAAGGGATTTGGTCGGGATTTCGGCCTCCTGTTCGATTTGATAGGCGTTAACCCCAACAACGGTTTGTTGACCGCTGTCGATGCGGCGCTGGTAATCCATCGCCGACTTGCCCAGTTGACCCTGGACCCAGCCTGTTTCGACGGCCCGGTACATGCCGCCGCGTTCCTCGACGGCCTGCATAACGCTCAGAATTTCCTCTTCCATCTGATCGGTCAGGCTTTCGACGTAATAACTGCCGCCCAGGGGGTCGATGACATCGGTCAGGTGGGCTTCCTCGCGAAGGATATTCTGGGTGGCGACCGCAATGCGGGCGGCTTCTTCTGTGGGCACGCTTAAGACCTCG
>JACNJU010000105.1 GCA_014382375.1 Rhodospirillaceae bacterium | reverse complement strand
TGGTCATCGTCTCGCCGCTGCTGACCAAGCTTGCAGTGGACGCCGGCACGGACCGACGGCGTCCGGTCCTCAGTCGTCTGTACGCGCTGGGAACACTCGGTTCTATCGCTGGCACGTTGTCTGCGGGATATCTGTTTATTTCCTGGATTGGTTCGACCGGAACGATTATTACCGTTGCTGCCGTGTACGCCATTCTGGGGCTGGCCTTTGCCATTTCCGATAGCTTGCGTGCCCTGTTTCTGGTTCTGCTGGTTGCCTGCGGGACAAGCCTTGGATGGTGGGGCCAGAAAGTTCAGGCTTTTACGACGCCGTGTAATATCGAAAGCGATTATTTTTGTATTAGGGTGGCTGATTACAGTGATCAAACCGGACGCCCCAGCGCCCTGATGGCGCTTGATCATCTGGTTCATTCCATTAATGACCGTGATGATCCCGGGCTTTTGTATAGCCCGTATATTCATGCCGTTGATGAACTGGCAAAATTCCGTTTCAAGGACAAACCGAAAACTTTTTCGCCGCGCGCCTTCTTTATCGGCGGCGGGGGCTATTCCCTGCCCCGCGCCTGGGCCCATGACTACCAAGACGCAGACCTTATTGTTGCTGAAATCGACCCGCAGGTTACCCGGGCGGCGGAACAAAATCTGTGGCTCGACAGACAGGCTCCGGGGCTTACAATTCATCATCGCGACGCCCGCGCCTTGCTGCAATCATTACCCGAAGATCAAACCTTCGATTTGATCTTTGGCGATGCTTTTCATGATATTTCAATTCCTTCGCACCTTGTCACCCGCGAGTTTCATGAGCAGATCGCCAAGCGTTTAGGCAAAGATGGCATCTACGCTGTAAATGTTGTCGATTCCGGTGCCCAGCCGAGATTCTTGTTCGCCCTGATCAAGACATTGAAATTGGACTTTTCATCGGTCGAGGCATGGATTGAGCGTGAAGAAACAGGAAACCCAGGGCGCGTCACGTTCATGGTTATCGCCTCTCAAACGCCAACGCTGCAAAACACCCTGACATCAAAGCGGGGACCCGGGCGTAGCTGGCAGCGTTGGTTGACCAGAAATCTTGAAGAGCGGATCGCCAAGGCTGCAGCCCCCGTCTTGACTGACGATTATGCCCCGGTCGACCGTTTAATGTCGCGTTTGTTACTGCAACCCGATTGAATGCGTCAATTATCCCGTTTGTCTTCCACATTCTATTGACATGGACAGCGTATTAGATTTATCTAATGTTCATGAGCAGACTCGCCCACCAGCAAACTGCAAGTACGGAAATGGCTGGCCATATTGAAGCCAGCGCCTTGATGAAGGCGATGAGCAACGAGGCGCGGCTGATGATCCTGTGCCGCCTGTTTGAGGATGAAAAATCCGTCAGCGAGCTTGAACAGATGATCGGACTCAGCCAATCGGCCATATCCCAGCATCTGGCCGTTCTGCGTGATAACAATCTGGTCAACACGAAAAGGGAGGGCCAGTCGATCAAATACTCCCTCGCCGGAGCCAAGCCAAGGGCGATCATTGAAGTCTTGCACCGGCTCTACGCCAAATGCCCCTAATAAAAACACGACATTCTATTGACAACTGCCCTGCTGTTAATTAGAAGCATCTAATCTTTGCCGCAAAAGCAAAGAAATCCCTTTAACAGGAATGTTTCCGGCTTGCCAAATCGTATGGACAGCATTGATAGCCCTTCTTTCAACGCTTCAAAAATTGATGCAGTTTTCTGCTGCCTGTGCTCTTGCGCTAACGGGCTTTGGGACTGAAGCCTGAACCATGCAAATTTACCTCCCCATTGCTGAAATTTCGGTCAACATATTCTTGATCCTGGGCATGGGGGGAGCCGTTGGTTTCCTGTCGGGTGTTTTCGGTGTTGGTGGGGGTTTCCTGATGACGCCCCTTTTGATCTTTATCGGCATCCCGCCTGCTGTTGCCGTTGCTACCGAAGCCAACCAGATTGTTGCTTCGTCGGTTTCAGGCGTGCTCGCCCACTGGAAACGCGGCAATGTTGATTTCAAAATGGGCTTCGCCTTGCTGTTCGGCGGTGTCATTGGCTCATCCCTTGGCGTTCTTTTGTTTGCATTTCTACGTGATCTGGGCCAACTCGATCTGGTCATCAAGCTATCCTACGTGGCCTTCCTGGGCATTATTGGCAGCCTGATGTTGGTCGAGAGCCTCAACACCATACGCCGTTCCAGGCACCAGACTGTGCCTAAGAAAAAATCCCACAACTGGATGCACGGCCTGCCTTTCAAAATGCGCTTTCGCCGTTCGCGCCTGTATATCAGCGTCCTGCTGCCTATTTCAATTGGCGTTCTTGTCGGTCTGCTGGCGGCGATCATGGGCGTCGGTGGCGGTTTCGTCATGGTGCCCGCGATGATTTACCTGCTTGGCATGCCAACGGCGGTGGTTGTCGGGACGTCCCTGTTTCAGATCATTTTTGTAACCGCCAACGTCACTGTCCTTCAGGCCGTCAATACCCAGACCGTTGATGTGGTGCTGGCCTTGCTACTGCTCACGGGCGGTGTCCTTGGTGCACAGGTCGGTGCCAGGGTCGGGGTCAAGCTAAAAGGCGAGCAATTACGTGGCCTGCTGGCGCTGATGGTGCTGACGGTCTGTATCAAGATCGGTTACGACCTGATGGTTACGCCGGCAGAACTGTTCGCACTTGGGACGGCGGGTCACTGATCATGAATAAAATCTACACCCTCATCATCGCCCTGACGATCCTGACAAGCGCCCTGCCCGCTGCGGCACGAGAACTGGCCGTCGATCTGTCCGAAACGGTACTGCCAATCACCGCCAGTTTTGACGGCTCGGATCTGTTGTTGTTCGGGGTGGCCGATCCGGATGCGGATATTGTCGTTATCGTACGTGGGCCAATGCACGACCAATTGGTCAGGCGTAAGCAGAGATCCTTTGGCGTCTGGGCAAACGGCCCCGAAATGACGTTCCAGAACGTACCCTCCTATTACTTCATGGCGTCAAACCGGCCAATCAACGAATTTGTTTCCCATGAAATTGCCCGTGAACGCCAGATCGGCTACCAGGATATGATCCTGACACCGAAAAAAGGCGTAACCCCGGTGGGAATTGATGAAAGCGCCTTCGACGACTACCGAAACGCCATGATCCGGATCAAGCAGGACGAAGGCTTGTACAAGAAAAAAACCGGCAACGTTCACTTTATTGGCAATAAACTTTTCCGCACCAAATTGACGTTTCCCAACAACATTCCTGTTGGCAGTTACGCAGTTGATGTATTCGTCTTCCGCGATGGTCGAATTGCCGATGAAAAGACAACAATCCTTGGGGTCCAAAAAATTGGCGTCGAGGCGGAAGTTTATGATTTTGCCCATCGCCACGCCCTTCCCTACGGGGTCCTTGCAATCCTTCTGGCAGCAATGGCAGGATGGTTAGCAAATATCCTGTTCCGCAAAGGTTAGATATGAACGAAGAGAAAGAATTTACCTTCCTGTGCGTTGTCGATGAGAGTGAAGAGCTGTCACAGGCACTGCGGTTCTCATGCGCGCGGGCCAAGCGAGTCGGCGGGCGGGTGTCGCTGCTCTATGTGATCGAACCGGCCGAATTCCAGCACTGGGCGACAGTAGGCGATTTGATGCGCGAGGAAAGACGCCAGGAAGCTGAAGAACTGTTGAGCGTCATTTCCGCCATCGTCCAGAAGCGTACTGGAAAAATGCCGCTGGTTTATATCCGCGAAGGTATCTTACATGAACAGCTGATGGAATTAATCGAAGAAGAACTGGATATATCTCTGCTGGTTCTGGGTGCGGCTACCGGATCTGACGGACCGGGCCCGCTTGTCTCGTACCTGGTGCAAAAGATGGCCGGTCGTTTGAGAATTCCCGTTACCGTGGTTCCCGGTAGCCTCAGCGACGAGGAAATTGACGCCATTACCTAGAGCATGTCCGGGTTATCTGCGACCGCTGGGCGCGCTATCTGACCACCATCACCGACGTAAAGGCTTCCTGCAGGACCTTAAACGCCACGCTTCCCATAAAAAAGCGCTTCAGCCCTTTCTTGGAACTGTCCGATACCACGATCACCGAGTAATCGGGACCGGCCTCGATGATTTCATCGACCGGGTTTCCGACACACGTGAGCGTGTTCTCGACATCAATCTCCATCTCTTCCAGTACCTTGCGGGCGGCCTCGACATTGGCTTTCGCCTCGCCTTCACTTTCCACGTCCAGGGCCACAGATATTAATGAAACCGGACATTCGCAACGGCTTGCCAGATAGGCGTCCTTGCGCACGGTGTCCATGGCTTTTTCAGAACCGTCTGTGCAAATCAGATGGCCATGGCCGACGTCGATGCCACGCGCCACCAGTACGGAACACGGGGCGTGTATAGCGACTTTTTCAGCCACCGCAGGGTCCCACATGCTTTTGACCATTCCGCGCCAACGCCCGGACGCGCCAAGGATGATGATGTCGTATGGGCCCAGTTCCCATTGCTCCAGAATGCCGGTGGCGATATCAGTGGCGACTTTAAGCTTGAGGACGATGACCTTGCCATCATCGTTGATGTATTCAATCTTATTGTCACCCAGGGGATCGCCTTCAACACCTGAATGGTAAGAATGCTCGCGCCAGTTTTCGTCGGCGATGCCCATTTCTTTGAGGATATCAAAGCCTTTTTTAAGATATTTGATACCTGGAAGTTCCAACCCCCAGTCGAGCATATTTTCGCGCGCCACACGCACCTGCAGGCCGCCTGAACGCAAGCCCTGGTCAATAGGACGCACATACAGCAGGACAATATCCGCATCGACCCCGCTACCCAGTTTGGCAGCGTAGCGCATGCTTTGGTAAGACTCATCGGAACCATCAATGCAGACAAGAATCCTGAAGCGGTCTTCCCGTGATTCCTGTTCGGTCATCGTCTCGTTGATTTCGGTCATGACCTAAACTCCCAATAAGGGCCAATACACGGAGGCCGCCACAAGCATGATGATGGTCGAGATCACAACCATTTTCCACCCCACAATCAAAAAATCCGTCGTTTTCAGATAACCCGACGCATAAACAATCGTACAGGCAGGCGTACCAACCACAGTCAAATAGGCAAAGGAGGAGGAAATAGCGGTGATAAAACCGATAACAATAGGACTTTCCTCAGCCGCGACCGCTATCTTCAGAACGATGGGACCCAGAACCGCCACGGCTGCTCCATTTGACATGGTGTTGGTGACCAGGGTCGTCAATGCTGAAACCGACGTCCACAAGCCAAACCCCTGGTCGGCCCCAAATGGCACCAACAGGTCAAGAAAGTGTTCGGCTACCCAAAGGGCTGCCCCGGAAATTTTCATTTCAACGCCAAGCGAGATCGCCGCCGCGTAAAGCAGGACTACGCCCCAGTTGACACCGGAATTGATGTCATCCCAACGCACCAGACCGGCAATCAGGAAGGCGGCGGCGCCAAGAATGGCGACAGTGCCCATGCCGATATCGCTGGAAACGGTGACCCAACCGACAAGCACCATGAAGAACAGGAAAATCGACATCCAGTCACCACGTTTCATGGCCCCTTCGGCCTCCACCTGGGCCCGCAACTTGACAACGGCGCGCGACAAATCCTTGTATTCGGGCTTGAAAGTCATAAACAGGATCAGCGTCACGAACGGTAACTGCAGCAGGAACATTGGATAGGCGAAGGTCATCCACTTAATGTAGTCGACGATAAAATGGTAACTTTCAGGGTCGGTGGGATTGAAGAAGAATTCCTTCCAGTAGCCAATCATAATGGCGTTCCTGGCACCGCCGGAAGGTGTTCCGATACCGGCGATTGACGCACCATAAGCAATAGAAAACAGCAGCACTGCAGCCAGATTTCTAACTTTCCTTGGATCATCGGATGTCAGGGTGATCAGGGTGATGCCAACCGGCAGCATCATCGCCGCCACCGTGTGTTCACCAATAAAGGATGCCAGCAAACCTGAGGTTACGGAAATACCGAAGCAGATATTTGATGTTTTGGTGCCGGTGATGCGGACCAGCCACCAGGCGATACGTTTGTCGAGTTTTTGTTTAACCACGGCGACTGCCAGCATCAGTGAGCCCATAATAAACAGCACGGAATCCGTCATCAGGCTTTTGGCGACATCTGTCGAGTCCATCCCCAGCAACAGCACCTGGGCGCAGATGATCATCAGTGCCACCGTCGGCAGCGGTACCGGTTCGGTGACAAACAGGATGGTCGCCACCACAGACATGGTCAGCACCACCAGCCCATCATGATTCAAACCTTCAGGAAGCGGCATATACAGCATCAACGCGCCGACCATCATGGCGATGAAAAACCACTTTTTATCCCAAAAGTAGACAAGATTTAGCTGGGTACCGACCACAACCACACCATGGCGAAGTTGGGCGGAGGAAAACCCCGTCGAATGTCTTAACTGACGGAGTTTTATAAGTTTCTGGGACGTATCCCTTGAAAACCGCGGGCGAAACAAAATAATTTTCCAAAATCCATGGAATGAGCAATTTTCGAATATAAGTTATATTTGATATAGCCTTTAACTTCAACACTATGCACCGGAAAGAGCCTCAAGAAAAAGATCGCCATACTTTTCAAGTTTGCTCGGGCCAACGCCGCTGACAGCCAGCATCTCTTCACGGGTTGAAGGATGTTTGGCTACCATGTCGATCAATGTGGCATCAGAAAAGACAACAAAGGCGGGAACATTGTTTTTCCTGGCAAGCTTGAGACGCAACGCCTTGATTTCGGAAAACACACCAGCATCCTGATCAGAGAACGCCTGCGCGGTCTTGCTTCGCGATGGCCTGGAGCTTTTCAACGGAGTCTCGCTGATCTCCTTGTACAGAAACGGCTCGTTGTCCTCCATCACGGTTTGTCCCCGCGCCGTGATTTCCAGGCGGCCATATTTCTCGACATTGATCAAAAGATAACCACCGGCAACGGCCTGACGCATAAAGCCCTGCCAATACTTTTTTGAATAGTCCTGCCCGGTTCCGTATGAAGTCAGCCGGTTATGGCCTTTGTCACGAATTTTCTGATTGTCGGCCCCACGCAGCACATCATTGATATGGCCGGCACCAAAATACTGTCCGGTCTGAATGATCGCCGCCATCATCAGGCGGGCTTGTGCCGTGCCGTCAATAACCGATGGCGGGTTCAGGCAGTTATCACAATTGCCGCACGGCTCAATCGTTTCATCAAAATAGGAAAGCAAAGCGCCGCGGCGGCAAGCGGTGGCATCACAGTAAGCCATCAGAGCGTCCAGCCTTTTGTGTTCACGCAGCTTGTGAACTTCATCCCCGCCGTCTTCGCTTATGAACAGACGGCGCATCCGAATATCATCAAGACCGAACAACATCAGGGTTTCGGCGTGCTCTCCATCGCGACCGGCACGACCGATTTCCTGATAATAGGCCTCAAGGCTGCCCGGCAGGTTGAGGTGGCAGACATAACGGATGTCGGATTTGTCGATGCCCATGCCGAAGGCGATGGTGGCGACCATCACAGTCCCCTCCTCGCTCATAAAACGATCCTGATTAATTTTACGAACCTGCGAATCCAATCCGGCATGATAAGGCAACGCTGAAATGTTGGTGTCGTTCAGATATGCCGTCACTTCCTCAGTAAATTTTCGCGACAGGCAGTAGACAATCCCCGACTGGCCTGTCTTATCCTCAAGAAACGTCGATAATTGAGCTTTCCAGTTTGTCTTTTCGGCCACACCAAGGCGCAAGTTCGGTCGGTCAAAGCCATGGACGATGATACGGCCATTATTGCGAAACAGCTTGGCCGCAATGTCCTCACGCGTTGCCCTGTCGGCGGTCGCGGTGAAGGCGGCAAAAGTCGCCCCCGGAAACAAATCGCCAAGTCTTGCAAGCTGGTCGTATTCCGGCCTGAAGCTTACCCCCCATTTGGAAATGCAGTGGGCCTCGTCAATAACGAACATGAAAATCGTCAGCTTTGCCAGTGCCGTCAACATGCGTTCGGTCATCAATCTTTCCGGCGACAGGTATAACAGCCGACAATCGCCGCTCTTTACACGCAACCAGGACGCCACCTGGTCTTCACGGGAAAGCCCTGAATGAATACATGCTGCCGGGACACCGTTATCCCTAAGACCGGCAACCTGATCATCCATCAGCGCCACCAGCGGCGAGACAATGACCGTCAGGTGTTCAGACAACATCGCCGGAACCTGAAAGCACATGGACTTACCCGCCCCGGTGGGCATAACAGCAAGCGTACTTTGCCCGGCCATCAGGTGATCAATAATTTCCTTCTGACCGGGGCGAAACTCATCGAACCCGAATATGCCTTGCAGGACGTCTTCGGGTGCATTCATGGCTTACAGAGCATTGCGCAAAGCACCAATGGTCGCTTTGTAGTCGTCACCTTTGAAGACAGCGCTACCGGCGACGACGGCATTTGCGCCAGCGTCAACGACGGACTTGATGGTTCCTGAATTAACCCCGCCATCGACCATCAGGTCTATGGGCCTGTCGCCAGCCATCGCTTTGATTCTGCTGATTTTGTCGAGCTGGGATGTGAGGAAACTCTGGCCACCGAAGCCGGGATTAACGGACATCACCAAAACCATATCAAGTTGATCAATAACGTATTCGAGGGCCGATTCAGGAGTCGACGGGTTAAGCGATACACCGCACTTTTTGCCGAGCCCCTTGATCACCTGCAGGCTGCGGTCCAGGTGCTTGTCAGCCTCTGCATGGACGGTGATGATATCGGCCCCGGCGGCGGCGTATTCTTCAAGATAGACTTGCGCAGGGTCAATCATCAGGTGGACGTCGAAGGGCTTATCGGTCCACGAGCGAATACATTTGATAATCGGTGGGCCAAACGTCAGGTTTGGTACGAAGTGGCCGTCCATGACATCAATGTGGATGTAATCACATCCAGCTTCATCAATGGCTTTGACTTCTTCCCCTAAGCGGGCGAAGTCGGCGGACAGGATACTGGGAGCGATTTTGACGGTCATGATTTTTTCCTTCGGATCCTAGTTTCTCTAGTTGGTAAAGGTTTTGGCTATTTGGTTAAAGACATAAACAGTTGCGGTAATTTTTCAGGCAGCCGTTCGACCCGGTCAATAACCGTGTAACGCTGGCCAAAAATATCCTGAACATATGCGTCGGCCTGTGGGTCAAGATTGATGCAGTAGGTGTAAATGCCCTGCTGATCAAGTTCCTGAACCGCTTTATGGGAATCTTCAATGAGCAGGCGATCGTCATCGACATCGATATCGGAAGGCTCGCCATCAGTCAAAACCAGCAACAGTTTTTTGTCAGCCTGACGGGTACCCAGATAATGCGCGCCGTGACGCAAGGCAGTTCCCATGCGGGTGGAGTAACCGGCTTCCATGGCAGCCAGACGGCCTTTGACATCATCGTTCCAGTTTTCGCTAAATCCCTTAATATGCTGATAGCGCACCTGATGACGGGTATTGGACGAAAAACCGGCGATGGCGAAATTGTCACCCAGACTTTCAATAGCCCATCCCAGCAAAGCGACAGCTTCCTGGCTGAGTTCCAGAATGCTCTGGCTGCAACCTTCAGGAATCTGGCCGACCGACTCTGAAAGATCGATCAGCAGCATAACGGCAATATCGCGACCATCATGGCGATGGCTCATGTTGATGCGTGGGTCAGGCGTCGCCCCGGATTTGTAATCAATCAGGGAACGAATGGCGACATCGAGATCAAGCTCACTGCCTTCTTCCTGATAGCGAATACGCACATATTGTTGTGGCTTCAAAAGATCGAGCATTTTCTTTAGGCGCTTGGCAAGCGAGGCGTGTTTTTCAAGCAGCCCGTCAATCAGATTGCTGTCGCCCGCTGGATGCAGGCTTTCATACAAACTGACCCAATCCGGCCTGTAGGTTTTGGTCGTGTAATCCCATTCCGGATAATGGCGCGGGGGCAGGCCCTGCTCTTCTTCGGCTTCATCTGAAGAATCACTTTCGTGCTCATCAAACATTTCCTCTTCATCGCCAAGCTCGAAAAATTTCCACATGTGTCGATTGTCATCACGGTAATCAACTTCCGTATCGGTGAAATACATGTCGGCAGACTGATCGGATTGTAATCTTGTGCGGGCGATGAACTTGATCGCCAACAGCGATACTTTCTGGGTCGATGCATCCCCGTCTTTCAGCATGTCGTAAAAGCGCTCAACAAATTCGCAGACGTCCGCATTGTCGTAACCGTGATCCGGGTCGAGAATGGCATAGGACAGCATCGCCATACGGTGACGAATACAGGACTCCCTGTCCGGGTCACAGTCGCCTTCAATGGGCCTTGGATGCAGGGCCTTGAACAGATGTCTTAAGCCCGGGAATTCCCGTATCGCCAGTGCCTCGACGCGACAGTCCTCAAGCACCTCGACTGCGTAACGTTGAAACGGGCTGAAGTTGTCGGCAAAAATCGCCTCGGACCATCTGTGGTGTGCGGCGATATGGGCAAGCAAGGCCCGGTACCGGTCAATGCCGTTGACCTCATTGATTGCGTCATAGACATCCGGTACCCGAATACCCAGTTCATCGAAATAAGGCCGGGGTTTGCGCAACTCGTCGAAACCGGTGGAGTACGGAACAAAGTGGGTTTTCTCATCCCACAACGCCCTCATATATAAATCAAGATTGCGTTCATGATCGGCAAACAGGGTGCCGTGACGTTCGCGCTGCAAGACGGCCCGAGCGTCGGCCGATTGCAGGGAAAAGTAATCCTGCTGGCGTTCGGGATGATTGCCATAAGCGCGGATACCGTAATCGATCCAGTTGTTCAATCCGATCAGCGACAGCTGGCCCAGCAAATATGGCATCTGGTTTAACAGGGTCGGCAAGGCCGGGCTGGGAATGGTGTCGTGATGGCCGTGAATGGATCCGGTCGAACGGTCCATCATGTCGAGGATGATATCGATATAGCGGCACAAATGCTCGAGCGACCCCAGCCGCCGGGCGGCCTCGGCAATGGTATTGAGAAAAGGCGGAATCGCCTTGCCATTGGGTGTTCGGGAAATCGTCCAGACAGTCTCTGACACCAGCGACAGCACACCCTCCCCCACCTTCGCCGCGACTTCGGGCATTTCCTCCAGATATACCAGGACCGGTTCGACCCCGCGTCCGATACCACCGATCAACGAGCCGCCGGACAGATAATCCTTGCACCCGCGATCGCTTAAATTTGCGCAGGCATTTTCCATACAGGCGGCGAAGACATCATCCAGTTCGCTAAAACTGCAAGACAACTGATCCCGGTATTTTGCGAGTGCGTCTTCGCTGATACGCATCTGATGTCCTTTGCTAGTACCCACTATCATAAAAAGGCGAACCTGCGGGCGACCTTACAAGCCCATTCGACAAGGAGCAGTGTCCGCCGTGATGCTGTTCGATGGGCTTGTAGGGTCGTCATACGTATCGTCCTTTTATGATAGGGGGTACTATGTAAAGACGGCGTCGATGGCGTGGTTCAGGGTTGAACGGATATCCACATCATCCGTAATCGGTTCAACCAGCGCCATACGGCAAGCAGCGATCGGGTTAATGTCCCTGTCGATAAGACGCGCCGCATAGACCAGCAAGCGGGTCGAAATGCCCTCATCCAGACCGTGACCTTTGAGGTTCCTGGCGGCTGCGCCGACCTGAACCAGTTTGGCGGCGAGGCCTTTATCACAGCCGGTTTCGGTGGCAATGATATGGGCTTCAAGATCAGGTGAGGCATATTCGAAAGACAGGGCTGAAAAGCGCTGTTTGGTCGATTGTTTCAGGTCTTTCATCAGGCTCTGGTAGCCAGGATTATACGAGATCACCAGTTGGAAGTCCGCATGGGCCTTGATCAACTCACCCTTCTTGTCCAGGGGCAGTTCGCGGCGGTGATCGGTCAACGGGTGTATGACAACGGTGGTGTCCTGACGCGCCTCGACCACTTCATCGAGATAACATATTGCGCCATGACGGGCCGCGACGGTCAGTGGTCCGTCGAGCCAACGGGTTCCATCGGCGTCGAGAAGATATCGACCGACAAGATCAGAAGCCGTCATATCTTCATTACAGGCAACCGTAATCAGTGGCTTGCCCAGTTTCCACGCCATGTATTCGATGAAGCGCGACTTGCCGCTTCCCGTCGGGCCCTTGATCATCACTGGCAGACGTTCATCATAGGCTGCCTGGTAAAGGGAAACCTCATCACCGATGGACTGATAGAAGGGTTCATCGGAAATGATGTATTGATCAATAGGGTTTATCTGCTTGCTCATTTTGATGACCAATTTTCTTGTTGAAGGAAAAAGACCGGAGCCCCCCAGCTCCGGCCTTTCTCACTTGAGCGTTCTTACTTGTGGACGCCCAGTTTGTCCCGCCAACCGGGGAAGATTTGATCGGCATCGCCCGGGAAGCTTTCGAAGGCGCGAGCGAACTCTTTATGCTCTTTCGCCCATTCGATCGGGTCGGCGCCAGCCATCCAGCATTCGTAAGCCTGACGCAGGGAAATTGCGCCAGCTGCCGGGCTGTCGATGTGACCGTAGGAGCCGCCACCAGAGGTGTTGATGACGTTGCCGTGGCCCAGGTTTTCGAAGAATCCGGGCAGACGCAGGGCATTCATGCCACCGGAAATGATCGGCGTTGTCGGCTTCATCCCGTGCCATTCCTGATGGTAAAACGGTCCATCGGCGCTGTCGCGTTCGATCATGTAGGCAATGATGCGGTCGTCCTGTTCGCCTTCCATCTTGCCATAACCCATGGTGCCAACGTGAATACCCGAAGCACCCTGAAGGCGTGACATCTTGGCCAACACGAAGGCGGTATAGCCGCGCTTCGCCGAAGGTGATGTAACCGCACCGTGACCGGCACGGTGATAGTGAAGATACTGACCGGCGAAATTACGCCGCGCCGTTGTCACCATGCCCGGGCCGCCGACATATCCATCAACAAGGAAGGCTACCTTGTCGGCGTCTGGACCAAAGGTTTCCAGGACGAATTCGCCGCGGGCGATCATTTCGTGATGATCGTCTGCGGTGATGTTGGCAGAGAACAATTTAGCTTCGCCGGTTTCGTCCATAGCCCGCTTCATTGAGTCATAGACCAACGGCATGACTTCCTTCATCGGGGCGAATACCTGATTGCCCTGTGGTTCGTCATTCTTGATGAAATCACCGCCCAGCCAAAATTGATAAGCCGCTTCGGCAAACGGTTGCGGGCGCAGGCCCAGCTTCGGCTTGATGATGGTGCCAGCGATATAACCGCCATTTTCCAACGGCCGGCCAAGAACCCGCCACATGTCGGAAATATCCTTGGACGGGCCGTCGAACAACTGAACCACCCGCGGCGGCACCCAGAAGTCATGAATTTTGGCGTATTCGATATCGCCCATGCCCTGGTTGTTGCCGATAACCAGAGTCAGGAAAGACACGATCATCATGCGCCCGTCAGTGATGTTGCGGTCAAACAGGTCAACCGGATAGGCGATCTTCATGATCTCCTTGGCTTCGTCAATTTCGTAGACCAGCGCATCAACACCTTTGGTGAAATCGTCGGTGGTGCTGACTTCGACATTGGTGCCGGTCGAGCTTTCAGCGGCGAAGTGGGCGGCGGCTTCCAAATAGCCATAACCCGATTTCTGCTTCATGATGTAAGCAACCAGAATGTGCTTACCTTCCTTGATCAGATCGCCTTCATTGAGACTAAGATCTGCGTAACGTCCTGATTGATCCATTTTTATTGGTCCTTTTACTTTCTTAACAGTGGTGTCTTAATTGACTTTCGGGTCAAGCTCACCGGATTCATAACGTGCAAACATTATTTCCAGGGATTGTGGCTTGATCTTTTCTGCGTTTCCGGCGGTGCCGAAAGATTCGTAACGTGCCTTACAAATTTCGGTCATGCCCTTGGTGGCTTCGGCAAGGAACTTGCGCGGGTCGAAATTCGATTTGTTGCCATCAAGATGACGGCGGATGGAACCGGTCGAGGCCATGCGCAGATCGGTATCGATATTGACCTTGCGAACGCCGTGCTTGATCCCTTCGACGACTTCCTCAACGGGAACGCCGTAGGTTTCGCCCATCTCGCCACCGAATTCGTTGATGATTTTCAACCATTCCTGCGGTACGGCACTTGAGCCATGCATGACCAGATGGGTGTTGGGGATACGGGCATGGATTTCCTTGACCCGGTCGATGGCGAGAATGTCGCCGGTCGGCGGGCGGGTGAATTTGTATGCGCCGTGGCTGGTGCCAATGGCGATTGCCAGGGCATCAACGTGGGTTTTGGATACAAAGTCTGCGGCTTCATTCGGATCAGTCAAAAGCTGATCCATCTCAAGCTTGCCTTCGGCACCGACACCGTCTTCGGCTTCCCCCTCGCCGGTTTCAAGGCTGCCCAGGCAACCCAGTTCACCTTCAACCGAAACGCCGCAAGAGTGTGCCATTTCGACGACGGTGCGGGTGGTTTCCACATTGTATTCAAAGGACGATGGCGTCTTGCCATCGGCTTCCAGTGAACCGTCCATCATCACAGACGAAAAGCCCGATTGAATGGATCGCTGACAAACCGCAGGGGAAGTCCCGTGATCCTGATGCATACAAACCGGAATATGCGGATAGGCCTCGATGGCGGCCAGAATCAGATGGCGCAGGAAAGGCTCACCGGCATATTTACGAGCACCGGCGGAACCTTGCAGGATGACCGGGCTGCTGGTTGCGTCGGCCGCCTCCATGATCGCCTTGACCTGTTCCATGTTATTAACGTTAAACGCAGGCAGGCCGTAGCCGTTTTCCGCTGCGTGGTCGAGAAGCTGACGCATTGATACGAGAGCCATTTTTTTAGTCTCCTCTTAAAAATTTACTTTTTCAGCCGGGCTTTTGCTTCGGCGACAACATTATCGGCAGTGATGCCGAAGGATTTGTACAATTCGGGGGCCGGAGCGGAAGCACCAAAGCCGGTCATGCCGACAAAGCCGCCATTGGCGCCCAGATACCTGTCCCAACCAAAGCTGACTGCTGCTTCGATGCCAATGCGAACCGCTTTGGGGCCCAATACTTTTTCCCGATAAGCGGCGCTTTGGTCATCAAACAGTTCCCAGCACGGCATTGATACAACCGCCGTCGGCACACCATCCTTCTGCAACATATCGCGTGCAACCATGGCGATTTCAACTTCCGATCCGGTGGCAAGCAGGGTCACCTTGCGTTTGGCGTCGCCGCCTTTGGCTTCGGCCAGAATGTAGGCACCCTTGGCGCACATGTTGGCCTTCTTGTGGGTTTTGCGTTGCGGGGCCAGTCCCTGACGGGTCAGCACCATGCCCGAAGGTGTTTTTTGCGATTGCAGGGCGATCTGCCAGCATTCAGCCGTTTCAACCACATCACAGGGACGGAAGACGTTGAAGTTGGGCAAGGCCCGCAACATAGCCAGGGTTTCCACAGGCTGGTGGGTCGGGCCATCTTCGCCCAGACCGATAGAGTCATGGGTCAGTACATAAACAACCCGTTGTTCCATCAGGGCCGAAAGGCGCATCGCACCCTTCATGTAATCGGCAAAAACGGCGAAGGTGCCCGAATAGGGAATAAAGCCGCCATGCAGGGCCAGTCCGTTCATGACTGCGCCCATGGCGTGTTCACGCACACCATAATGAATGTAGCGACCCTTGAAGTTGCTGTTGGTGATCGAATCCGTTGACGGGGTTTTGGTGTTGACCGAGCCGGTCAGGTCGGCAGAGCCACCGATCATCGCCGGGATTGCCTCTGTCAGAACTTCCAGCACCTTACCTGATGACTGACGGGTCGCCAGTTTCGGCTGTTCCTTGGCCATCCGGGCTTTGAAGGCATCGAGTTTTTTCTCCCAGCCAGTTGGCAGCGTGCCCTTGGCGTCACGCTTGAAAGCGGCGGCATTCTTCATCTTTGAAGTCCGCTTTTCCCATTTCTTGCGCTCACCGGCACCGCGAGCGCAAACAGTGCGCCAGGCATCAAGAATGTCTTTGGGAATGACGAACGGCGCGTGCGGCCATTTCAATGCGGCCCGCATACCCGTGATTTCCTCATCGCCCAGGGGTGCCCCGTGGGTGGAATGACTACCGGCCTTGGTCGGTGCGCCGAAGCCAATGATCGTCTTGCAGGCGATCAGCGATGGCTTGCCCGACTTTTGCGCCTTGGCGATGGCCTTGTTAATGGCCTTGAGGTCGTGGCCGTCAATGGCCTGGGTGTCCCAGCCGGAAGCCTCGAAGCGTTTGCACTGATCGTCCGAGGTGGTCAGGTTGGTGTTGCCATCGATACAGATTTCATTGTCGTCCCACAACACGACCAGCTTGCCGAGTTTCAGGTGACCGGCCATGGAAATGGCTTCCTGACTGATCCCTTCCATCAAACAACCGTCACCAACGATGGTGTAGGTGAAATGGTCGACCGCCCGCTTACCATGACGTTCGGCCAACATTTTTTCGGCCAGCGCCATGCCGACTGCCGTGGTGATACCCTGACCGAGCGGCCCGGTCGTCGTTTCAACACCGTCAATATGACCGTACTCGGGATGACCCGCTGTCTTAGCACCCAACTGGCGGAAATTCTTGATGTCCTTGATGCCCACTTTGTATCCGGCGAGGTAGAGCAGCGAATACATCAACATGGAACCATGACCGGCAGACAACACGAAACGATCGCGGTCTTGCCAGTTCGATGCCTTGGGATCGAATTTCAAAAACTTGGTAAACAGCACCGTGGCGACATCGGCCATCCCCATGGGCATACCCGGATGCCCCGACTTTGCAGCCTGCACCGCATCAACGGAAAGAAATCGGATGGCATTGGCCATTTGGTTGTGGGTAGCGGTCATTTTTTTAAATTCTCCCTTTGGCGTTAAATATTAAATGGCGTGGTGGCCGAGAGCCGCCTTGACGACATGATAGGTAATCATCAATTGCGACAGGGCCAGTGGATGGCTAAGTGTTTGCTTGTTGCTTTCGTCCGTAAAAGTGCCGACGCTTTGTCTTAAGTGCTGGGCTTCTGGGATCAATTCCCACAGCAAATTTTCCATTGCGCTTGCCCGCTCATCATCAACATTGCCGGCGATTTCCAGGACATCGACAGGCTTGCCGTCAATATCGCGGGCCAATTCAAGGCGTAAGCCTTTTTTGGCTCCGGCTTCCAGAATCGGTGACAAATCCGGATGGGGCAATGTCGGGCGCAGGGTATGGCGAACATTCAAATGAGCGCCGGTTTCCTGGGTGCGCTCTTCAGGCGGATAGAAACTGACAACCATGTCGGCGAAAGTGCGTTGCGGTTGAACGAAATCTTCCCTGTCGGTGTTGCGTTTGGATAGGGATTTACTGACTTCGGCCTGGCTATAACCACGCTCCATACAGTCGCGACGGGTTTTCCATTTAATACGAAGATCTTCGTTGGGTTCGGTATAAACCTTGACGTCATAGGCATCGCGCATGGAACGGGTCGAATAACCAAGCAGCCCTTCCATGATGATGAATTCGCGGGGCTCAATGTACTCAGGCCTGTCGAGGGTTCCGGTGCTGTGATTGTAATGAGGCTTGAGGATCGGCTTGCCACTTTTAAGTTGCTGGACATGCTGCTCAAGAATATCGATGTAATTGCACTGGGGATTGAGGGCGGAAAGACCATTCCCCGCCCGTTCTGCACGGTCGAAACAGTGGTAATCGTCGGTACAGATAATGACGACCTTGTCAGGACCCAAAATATTGGCGATGCCGTCAGACAACGTCGTCTTGCCACTGGCTGAATCGCCGACGATGCCTAGAATAATCGGGCGATCTACATTCTTGAACGGCATCATTATTCCGAAATCTGGATTAAATAAAAGGTCCCTTTAGCATGGTGATCATGCTGGCTTTTAGGGCTATTGAGAACACCCCCTAGGGGGGTGGTAAAAACTCTTTCGGGTGGTTACCTACCCCCTACTTTGGGCCGGGTTAATAATCGGGTTTGTGGGCGCGCAGATAACAGGCGACAGCCTGGGCCCGGTTTTTGACGCTTAATTTGCCATACAGATTTTTCAAATGAAATTTCACGGTATTCAGGGAAATGCTCAGTTCACTGGCAATTTGAATGTTTGTATGGCCTTCAGAAAGGGCAATCAGCAATTCCTGTTCACGCCCCGTCAGCAGACCGAAAGGATCGTTGCCCGGTTTGCTCATATCCATAAACGGGAACACCATGCGACCTTCCGAAACAGCAAGAATGGTTTCGATCAGGCTTTCCAGGCTTTCACTTTTTTGGCAAAAACCGGCACCACCAAGCTGCATCACCTGACGGGGAACATCGGGCGCGGCATTTCCTGTGTAAACGATAATTCTGGGGGTCGGGGCAGAAACTTCAGCCATTTTTTTAAGGACGCCGCGGCCGTCAAGATAGGGCATATCCCAACCGATAATGCCGATATCAAACTTCATGCGCTCGATAGCTTCAAGGAAGCGCTCACCGTCAGCCGCCGTCGCAATCAGCGCAAAACGATCATCACCATCCAACAAGTTGGCAAGCCCCCCCTGTATCAAAGGCGACTTGTCAGCGACGACGATGTCGATGGTATTGCTATCGGGTGAAGTCATTCCCGCAATGCCCTGGTGTTGAAATTTTACGTTCACCGAACGGGTAGGCTCCCTACCCGTTATTTACATATCTGGCGCGGAGAATTTTTTCAACTCAATACTTACGGGTAGGTTGGATTTATCCGAACATATCGCGGAAATGTTCCTCTGCCCACTCGAAAGCCTTACGCCCTTTTGCCTCATCACGCTCGTTAATGGCGGTGTTTTCAAAATGCGCCCACTGGCCGCTCGCCTTATCGAAGCGATACTTGCCATCAACCATGATGGCCTCGGCGGGGGCAGTATTGACCATCGAATAGCAGAGCGTATGAGGGCTTTCCCAGGGGACGCTTTCTCCCCTGGCCCTGGCGGCGATCAGCCTGGCAAGGTAGACGCCTTCGGAACTGGCCGTGCCACCGCTTTTGGAAAACGGCATCGGTCGACAGTCTCCGGCGGCATAAACATGGGCGTCACCGACCGCATTATAGGTAATGGGATCAATGGCGGCTTCTTTCTGGGCGCTTTTCGGGTCCGCCAGGGCAAGCTGTTCGAGCAAACGTGCCCCGCGGATGCGCGGATAAATGGCGGCGTCATCGAAAATCACATCATCGAAGTCCGTCGACAGGGTGCGGGTCTCGGGGTCAACACTGGAGATCGTACTCGAGGGCATGTACTCGATGACGTCGCTGTAGAGTTCACTGAAGGCGGCAAGAAAACCTTCAGCCATAACCGCCGGTTGATCACGGGACTCCATCAGGACAATCTTGCCCTTGATATTTTCACGCTTGAAGACAGCGGCCATCAGGCAAGCCCGCTCGTAAGGAGTCGCCGAACAGCGGTAGATACCCGGCGGCGCGGTTAATACAAAGACACCGCCCTTGAAATTTTTGACTTTGTTATAAAGGGTCACGTGTTCGGAGGCTGATACAAAACCGGCCGGATAACGGGTTTTCAGCAGCTGTTCATGGGCCGGGTCGTCAACCCCAAAGGAGGCATAGTCGTAGTCGACCCCCGGACAAACCACCAGATCATCATAAGAGAGCCAGCCCTGGTCGGTGTAAATTTTCTTCGCCTCTCGGTCCAGGTCAATCAATGAGGCATTCAGATAAGCGTAGTTATGGTGGGCTGCGGCATCCAGATAGCTGAACGTGATCGCTTCAAGGTTAACCATCCCGGCCAGCCACAGGCCGCTTATCGGGTGGGAAACAAACAGCGCCCGGCGCTCAACCAAGACGACGTCAAGATCGGGTCCGTGGATTTTAAGGTATTTGGCGATGGTCAGTCCCGACCAACCGCCACCGACGACAACAACCCGGTGGCCTTGAGCCGCCGGCAGGTCGACTGCTCTGGTGACAATCGATGTCAGGGATGGCAATGAAGCTGACGCCCCCGCCGCCGTCTCAGCAATTCCCGTCACACCCACACCGGCCACGCCGGCCGCAGTCAGTTTTCCAAAATCACGCCGCGTCAGTTTCGCCATAATGCCTTCCACATAGATTAGGGTTCATTCCCTAACAGCAATACCCCTTGAGGAAGGCCTCTGCAAGTGACCAATATGCGCACGCCGACGCCTTTAAACATAAAAATAATGTAATAAAATTTTGTTCTAAACATTAGATAATGTTGTTTATAATAAAGCAGAGTCATTTTTTGGGGATATAAAATTACACCACAAAAAATATGATATTTTATGTTCTAAATCAATGTGTTATCAAAATACTCATTAGGGTTGGGCCTTCAGTTTTAGCTGGCCGAAGCCCTGAATATCAGATAATGAAGAAAACCGAATGGACCTATGTAGATGACGATAAAAAAACACCTGATTTGCCTCGTTCTATCATTTCTCTTCGCCGGGACAGCGCTGTCTTTCGGGCAAATCAATCAGGCCCATGCCGACCAGATTTCACTTATCCAGTTGGCGCAAACGGATGAACAACAGACACCACCTCCTAAAGAAGAGCTTGGTGAAGACGACTGCTAGACACTCACATTTTCGTATACTTCAACAGGGAGATCTAAATTGAAGAAATTACTGGCACTTGCCCTCGTGTTTGCCCTCGCCCCGATGCTGGCACAGGCTGAAAACGTTCGCATTACAGCGGAAATTATGTCCATCACCGCCAACACGGCCGATGGCAAGATTGAAATCAAACGCAATCAGGACAACGAAGCAACGATTAACCCGTCCTTCGCCAAGACGTCGCGCAAATGCCCGCCGTTTTGCATTCAGCCCATGGAAGTCGCACCCGGTGTTGCAACCGTTGGCGAGCTTGAAGTCGTCAAGTACCTCGAAGCGGGTGGCCTGATCATCGATGCCCGTACCGTTGAGTGGCACGTTCGTGGGACCATCCCCGGGGCCGTGAATATTCCTTTCACCCAGGTCGCCGACCGCCTGAACGAACTTGGATGCACCAAGGGCGCCAATTGGGACTGCGCCAATGCCAAGCAGGTTTTGTTGTTCTGCAACGGCTTGTGGTGTGGACAGTCCCCGACCGCCATTCGCGCCATGCTGCGTGAAGGCTATCCGGCTTCCAAAATTCTGTACTACCGTAACGGTATGCAGGGTTGGGAATCTGTTGGCCTGACGGTTGTCGAAGGTTCCATGTAGTCTTTGACGACGTATTATTTTAAGGAAAGGCCGCCTTTCGGGGCGGCCTTTTTTTATGCTGCCGGGGCCACGGCTTCTATGAACTTGACCACATCGAGATAAACATTAGTCACCTTGCCCACCTCGAACCCTGCCGCACGGACATTGGCCACCGTGTCGCGGTTGATGTCCGGGCCGAGATGGCGGCAAAGGGGATTGACCAGATCGAGCATCACCGAGAACGGAAAACAGGTTGATCCGGTATGCTCGAACATTTTTAAAGTCCCACCGGGTTTCAGCACCCTTCTCAACCCTGCAAGGCCTTTGACCGGATCAGGAACCGAGCAAAACGTGCACGAGGTAAAAACCTGATCAAACGCGTTGTCCTCGAAATCCATGTCATGGACATCCATCAGCCGGGCCGTCATCTGGCCGGGATAGTGTTCGACCCGCGGCATGGCTTTTTCCAGCATCTTCGGACTGATGTCGATGCCGGTAATATCCTTACCGGCAGGAAAGCACTGGATATCAAGCCCGGTCCCGACGGCGAGAAACAATATCTTGCCGCCCATGCTTGAGAAGAATTCTTCTTTCCGGGCCTTCCAGCGTTTCTCCGGCCCGAAGCCGCCCATCAGATCAAAAGAAGCGGCGGCGGCGTCCCATTTCGCCTGGGTCTTGCTGTCAGCCATCAGTAGACCTCGCCCTGAAGCCTGGCCTGCAGAAGGTAGCAGAAGACCAGACAGCCAACGCCAATAACAGCGCCCGTGAAAGCCGTCGAATCCATGGTGTGGCCCATGCCGACGACCATACCGGCGATCATGCCGCTCAGCGCCGCCGGCAACATCACCTCAAAAGCACCAAAAAACGGTGAGAAAAGAAAACCGCCGATCATCCCGACCGGCATCCCGATGGCCATGCCGATGATCATGCCAACAAGCGCAAACCAGTCAGCGGGCACGACAAGCCCGGTCAGCCAGGCAGCGACCGCGCCGGTGACAACACAGGCCAGCACGTCACCAAATATGAAATAAACCCGTCGCTCCACTGAACCGTCCTTTTTAAACAAAATCTGGCGAAGTTTACACCAACGAAAAGATTCACGGTAGCGACTGCAATTAATCCACAAATTCCTAAGGGCACGGCAGCGAAGCAGGCTACCTAAAAGGCCGGAAAAATGATATAATCATCGGCTAAGGTACGAGTCGTAACACGCCGACTGCGCCAGCATCAAAAACATCAATAATACCGACCAAATATAACAAACCGAACATGGAGGTTTTTATGGGACAAGCGACACACGCGATATTCCCGTTGGCCAATATCCTGAGACGGGTCAGTGGATTGGCTCACTTCCCGGAAATGCAAAAAGCCGACGAGCCGTTTCTCGACGAGGTCATGTCCGACCCCATCATTCAACAGATGATGGCCGCCGACAACCTTGACGACCGGGACGTGCGCCTGACCATTGCCCGCGCCCAGACGCGCCTGCACCATCATTGAATGACGTCAGGCCGAAGGGGAATTGGGTAAAATGGGGTGGCCGAGGGGATTTGAACCCCCGGCCTCCTGGACCACAACCAGGCGCTCTAACCAACTGAGCTACGGCCACCGCAAATGAAGGCCGACTATGTAGTCCGCCTGCCCGCCTGCGTCAAGCGATCAGGTTGAAAAATGGGCAGAAAGCTTCGCTAGCGCCTGATCGAGCAGGGCCTCGCCCTTGCAGAAACAGAAACGGGCGAAATGATCGACGTCGGCTTGCTGGTAAAAGGCGCTGACCGGCACCGCCGCGACCCCGGCCTGCGTCGTGATATGACGGCAGAATTCAACGTCATCGCCGTTAAAGCCCAAAGGCCTGAAATCGACGGTCAGAAAATAGGTGCCTTCACTTTCCATGGTCTCAAAACCGATGCTTTTAAGGCCCTTGCTTAACTGATCCCGCCTGGCTTGCAGATCGGCGGCGAGGCCGGTGAAATATTCATCCCCCTTACCAAGGCCAAAAGCCGCCGCCAGCTGGGTTCCCGGCGGCGTCGTGAAAGTGTTGAACTGGTGGGTCTTGGCAATTGTTGATATGAGCGCCGGGGCGCCGGTGATGTAGCCGATCTTCCAGCCGGTCAGCGAAAAGGTCTTGCCCGCCGACCCGATGCGCACGCAGCGCTCGGCCATCCCCGGCAGGGTCATCAACGGAATGTGCTTGCGGCCATCAAACAGCAGATGCTCATAGACCTCGTCACAGACCGCGTAGGCGTCATGCTTTTCAACAAGCCCCGCGATGAAGGCCAACTCGTCGGCATCAAACACTTTACCGGCGGGATTATGAGGAGAGTTGAGCAGGATCAGTTTGGTTTTATCGGAAAAAGCCTCTTCCAGTTGCTGGCGCGGCAATGTCCATTCGGGCGGCTCGATCCGGACCAGCTTGGCGACCCCGCCGGCGCGCTGCACCATCGGCAGATAACAATCGTAGAGCGGTTCAATCAACACCACTTCGTCGCCGGGATTAATCAGGCCCAGCAAACAATCGGCCAGGGCCTCCGTCGCCCCCGATGTCACCATCACTTGGGCACGCCAGTCTACATCCAGATCGTAAAAACGCTTGTTTGCGACGGCCACCGCCTGACGCAATTCAACCATCCCCATCATCGGCGGATACTGGTTGGGACCATCGATCATCGCCCTTGCGGCAACCTCGCGAATATCGGCCGGTCCGTCCTGATCGGGAAAGCCCTGCCCCAGATTGATGGCGCCATGATCGGTGGCAAGCTGGCTCATCACCGTGAAGACGGTGGTACCAAAACTGGACATGATGTTATTGGTCTGTTTCATGTCCTTCTGTCTAAAGCACAGCGGGCAAAGGTGCACCCATTTTTTAACCGACAATATTTAGGCATTTGCCTGTTTTTTGTGCAATTAGATTCTGTGCAGGCGGCCATTCCAGTAGCACCAAAAACCGCTGAAGCCTTTATCCACAAGGGCTGCCAGAGAAGACTCGCGGGTTGGCACGGCTTGTGCTTTTATGCGCATGAGATACCAAGACACGCTGCGGTCCCATCATCAGGACCACCAGGATTTAAAGGCAAAACCTAATGAAAAAAATTGAAGCGATCATCAAACCCTTCAAACTCGATGAGGTCAAAGAAGCCCTGCACGAAATTGGTTTGCAGGGCATTACCGTTCTCGAAGCCAAGGGTTTTGGCCGCCAGAAAGGCCATACCGAGCTTTATCGCGGGGCTGAATACGTCGTCGACTTTCTGCCGAAAGTGAAGATTGAACTGGTCATTGACGACAGTCTTGTCGAACGCGCCGTAGAGGCCATCCAGCAATCAGCCCATACCGGACGCATTGGTGATGGCAAGATTTTCATCATTCCGGTCGAAGAAGCCATCCGCGTCCGTACCGGCGAACGCGGCACGGAAGCCATTTAACATTACTTAATCAATAATCTTTCGATACAGAATTTGTTTAAAAAGGATCACAAGCCTATGTCATGTAATTGCAAAACCCCCGCCGACGTTCAGAAGTTTCTCAAGGAAAACGACATTCCGTATGTCGACCTTCGTTTCACCGACCCGCGCGGCAAATGGCAGCACTTAACCATGTGCTCTGACTTCATTGATGATGACGCCTTCGCCGACGGGGTCATGTTCGATGGCTCATCAATTGCCGGATGGAAAGCCATCAACGAATCCGACATGTCGCTGATCCCCGACGCGGCAACCGCTGTCATGGACCCGTTCGCGGCCCAGCCGATGATGATCCTGTTCTGCGACATCATGGAGCCCTCGACCGGCCAGCCTTATGGTCGCGACCCCCGTTCCGTCGCCAAAAAAGCCAAAGCTTATCTGGGTTCAACGGGCATTGGCGATACCGTCTTCATCGGCGCCGAGCCTGAATTCTTCGTCTTCGACGATGTCCGCTACAACGTCAGCATGAACCATTGCTTCTTCGAGTTTGATTCCGAAGAGGGCCCCTATGTCACCGGCAAGATTTTGGAAGAAGGCAACTCCGGCCACCGTCCCCCTGTCAAGGGTGGCTACTTCCCGGTTCCGCCGGTCGATGCCTCCCACGATCTGCGCGCTGAAATGGTGACGGTGATGCGGGAAATGGGGCTCGGCATGGACAAGCACCATCACGAAGTGGCACCCTCCCAGCACGAACTGGGGATGACCTTCGACGAAATGATCAAAACCGCCGATAACGTGCAGGTCTACAAGTACTGCGCCCACATGGTCGCCCACACCTATGGCAAGACGGCTACTTTCATGCCCAAGCCGGTTGCTGGCGATAACGGTTCTGGTATGCACACCCACCAGTCGATCTGGAAAGACGGTAAGCCGACCTTCGCCGGTTCGGGTTATGCGGACCTGTCGGACACGGCGCTTTACTACATTGGTGGCATCATCAAGCACGCCAAATCCCTGAACGCCTTCACCAACCCGGCGACCAACAGCTACAAGCGCCTGATCCCGGGCTTTGAAGCACCGGTTCTGCTGGCTTATTCGGCCCGCAACCGTTCGGCCAGTTGCCGTATTCCGTTCGCCACCAACCCCAAGGGCAAGCGAGTCGAAATCCGCTTCCCCGATCCGGTCGCCAATCCGTACCTGGCGTTCTCTGCCATGCTGATGGCTGGCCTTGACGGGATTGAGAACAAGATCCACCCCGGCGACGCCATGGACAAGAACCTCTACGACCTGCCACCCGAAGAACTGGCCGACGTACCGACCGTCTGCGGCTCACTGCGTGAAGCCCTGGGAGCCCTGGTCGCCGATCGCGATTACCTGAAGAAGGGTGACGTCTTCACCGACGACATGATCGACGCCTACATCCAACTGAAATGGGAAGAAGTCTATAACTTCGAGCACACCCCCCATCCGGTCGAATGGCAGATGTATTATTCGAGCTAAGAGCTAGCTCAATGTAATCAACAAAAGGGTCGTTTCGAAAGATGCGGCCCTTTTTTGTTGGCGCTTGTTATTGTCCGGTCAACATAAGATAATTCTTATATTGAAACATCCTGCCGGAGCTTGTGCCATTTTTAAATCAGTCCTTGTCGCCCTTCTCGTCCTTATGTCCTTTAACGTCCAGGCCGCCGGGCTTGAGGTCAAACAGGTCACAGATAACGTCTACGCCATTGTCGGCGAGATGGTCCAGCGTTCGCCCGAAAATCTCGGTAACAATGCGACATTCGGCTTGATTGTAACGGACGCGGGCGCGGTGCTGGTTGATCCCGGTGGCACCTACAAAGGTGCGGCCCGGTTAGCGGCTGTGATTAAAACCGTCACCGACAAGCCGGTTAAAATCGTCATCAATTCCGGTGGTCAGGATCATCGCTGGCTCGGCAATGGTTATTTCAAGGAGCACGGCGCCCGCATCATCGCATCAAGCGCCGCCGTTGAGGACCATCAAGATCGTGCCAACGGGCAACTTCAGGGTTTGGAATTTCTTGTTGGCAAAGAAGGCGTGCAGGGAACCGAGGCCGTCTACGCCGATGAGACTTTTGATAAATCCCTGTCCCTGGACTTTGGCGGCATCCAGATAGAGCTTATCGCCACCGGCGGTTCCCACACCCCGGGTGACGCTGTTATCTGGTTGCCCGAAACCCGCGTCGCCTTTACCGGTGATCTGGTCTATCTGGAACGGACGCTGGGCATCGGCGAAATGAGTGACTTCAAAAACTGGATACCGGCCTTTGAAGCGATGGCTGCGCTGAAGCCCCTGCACATTGTTCCCGGCCACGGCAAACCATCAACGCTTGAGCGCGCTAAAGCTGATACTTATGACTACCTGGTCAACCTCAACAACAGAATTTCAAAAGTGCTGGAGAATGGCGGCCAAATAGCGGAAGGCACCGCCGTCGACCAGGAAGCTTTCAAATATCTTTTGAACTTCGACCAATTGGCCCGGCGCAACGCCCAGGAAGTTTTCCAGCAGCTGGAATTTGATTTCTAGAATCAAAAGCCGACCATTTCATGTGTGTTTCACCTTTTCACGTGTGTTTCCTTGACTCTTTCGGACTTTCTTTTTAAACCAAACAATCGTTTGTTTTTAAAAGATGGCCAATGCCCGACACAACCCGTGCACCCAGACAGGATAACCGCCGCATTCAGTTGCTTGATGCTGCCGCGGCCTTGTTCGCCGAGCACGGTTTTCACGCCGTCTCCATGCGCGATATCGCCCGCAACGTCGGTATGCTGCCGGGCTCCATGTATTATCACTTCCCGTCAAAGAACGACCTGCTGCTAGCCACCTACGAGGAAGGCGTCCGCCAGTTATCCCAGCGCGTCGATTTGGCCCTGGCGGACGAGGATGAACCATGGGCCAGGCTGGAAGCAGCGTGCAAAGCGCACGCAGAAATTTTACTGAATGAAAGCGATTACGCGCAGGTCATTCTGAGCGTTTTCCCGCGCGATGTTGCAGCCATCAGTGATAACCTGAAACCCCTTCGCGACGGGTACGAGGACAGGTTCCGCATCCTTATCGAGGCCCTGCCGCTGGCCGCTGATGTTGACCGCAACAGCCTGCGCCTGATGTTGTTGGGTGCCTTAAACTGGAGCAAGAACTGGTACAATCCCAGGCACGGCTCACCGCGTGAAATCGCCACAGACATGCTTGCCCTTTTAAAACGTTCGCTGGTTTAAGGTAACATCATGACCACACCCCCCGCCCTGAAACGCAACCCGAAAGTGCTGGTTACCAAGATCGGACTGGACGGCCATGACCGGGGCAGCCGCATCGTCGCGGCGGCTCTTCGTGACGCCGGAATGGATGTCATTTACACGGCCCCGTGGCAAAAACTGGATGTCGTCGCCAGGGTCGCCATGGAAGAAGACGTGGACGTCATCGGGCTGAGCTCGCTGGCCACCGATCACCTGCTGGTGCCGAAACTGATGCAAACCATCCGCGACGAAGGCCTGAACCACATCAAGGTCCTGGTCGGTGGCATCGTTCCTGAAGAAGAAGAGCAACAACTGCTGCAAGCTGGCGTCGCCAAAGTTTTTCACCCCGGCAGCAATCTGGATGACATTGTCGCCTTCGTCGAAGCCCAGGCGGCCGAAGCCCAAAACGATCCGGAACGCTATTAAGGATTTATGACCATGCCCGACACATCCCAGATGACCCTTCCCGGCTATGATCAGTGGACGAAAGACTACACCGCCGCCGTCGGCGATCAGAAACCGATCCACAACCGCTCAGGGATTGAGGTCAAGCCGCTCTACACCGCCGACGATTGGAATGGCGCGAATTATTCACAAAAGATTGGCTTTCCTGGCGCCGCGCCCTACACCCGCGGCATTTATCCATCCATGCATCGGGGGAAAACCTGGAGCCAGCGCCAGCTTATCGGCCTTGGCCTGCCCGCTGACTACAACAAGCGTCAAAAGCGTCTTGTCGATGCGGGGGCCTCGGCGCTGAGTATGATCCCCTGCAACTCCATCTACCGGGGCATCGATGCCGATCAGGTAGAACCGGTATTGCTAGGAACCTGCGGGGCCGTCATCAATACAGTTGACGATATGCAAACCTGCCTGGACGGTATCGCCATGGATAGCCTGTCGACGGCACTGAACGATCCCCTGCCCTTCACCATGCTTGCCCAGCTTCTTATCGTCGCCGAGCGACGCGGTGTTGCGTGGAACAAGATCACCGGCACCTCGAACCAGAGCGATTACATCTCGCATTTTGTCGCCAACCACATGTTCTTCCGCATTGCCCTGCCCGGATCAAGGCGGGTGCTGCTGGATCACATCGCCTATACCCATGAAAATGTACCGGGATGGAACCCGCTTTCTGTGGTCGGCCAGCATACGCAACAGGGCGGCGCAACACCGGCCCAGGCCATGGCCTATACCTTGTCATCGGCAATCCAGTACGCCGAAGATTGCAGGGGTCGCGGCATGGATTTGCAGGAATTCCTGCCCCGTTTCACTTTCTTCTTTGATATCTCGATCAGTTTTTTTGAGGAAATTGCCAAGTTCCGGGCCGGGCGACGCATCTGGGCACGTATCGTCAAAGAACGATTCGGCATCGACAACCCCAGGGCCCAACGTTTCAAGTTCCATGCCCAGACATCGGGCGTCGATCTGACCCGCCAACAGCCTTTGAACAATATCGCCCGTGTTTCAACTCAGGCCATCGCAGGTATCTTCGGTGGCCTGC
>JACNJU010000096.1 GCA_014382375.1 Rhodospirillaceae bacterium | reverse complement strand
TTCGGTAACTTCCTGTAGCAATGGTTCATCCTTATGGCCACGCAGCACCCCGACCAGTTCCTCCAATCCCTTTAGGCCACGCTTGCGCGCGACAGGCATCAAACGGCTTTCCAACAGGTACGCCTTGTCCTCTGTAAGGACAAGGCCTGAGCGTTGTTTGATCAGTGTCGATAGAAACTGGAAATCCTCGAGTTTCATTTAAACACCTCTACCAAAGGTCTTCATCACGTGAGCGGCGAGTTCTTTCAAGGGCAAGACCGCGCTGCAGATTCCCGCTGTTGCAACGGCTCCTGGCATGCCCCAAACAACACTGGATTGTTCATCCTGGGCCACGACAGTTCCGCCGGCCTTGACAACGATTTCGCTGCCTTTAAGGCCATCAGCCCCCATTCCCGTAAGGATGACGGTAATAATATTTCCGTCAAAAACCTCGACAAGGCTTCTCAACATGGGATCAACCGCCGGACGGCAGAAATTTTCCTGGGGTCCCTGGTTGATGGAAATCACATGCTTTCCCGCCTTGTTTTCAACGAGCATGTGGTAATCACCCGGCGCCAGCAAGATATGCCCGGTGCGCAATTCATCACCATTCTTCGCTTCCGAGCAAGTCCAGTCGGTCATCCGCGTAATATGGTCGGCAAGGATCGCAGTGAACGTGGGCGGCATATGCTGGGTAATCACAGCAGGGACGTTAATGGTCGGCTGCAAATTCTTCAGAAGTTCAAAAAGAGCCTGCGGCCCCCCCGTCGAACTGCCAATGGCAAGCACTTTTGGCTTCAATAAGCCCGGTTTACGAAGAGATATCGGCGCGCCTTTAATCGCAACAGGCACCGCCTTGCGTACGGGACCTTTTTCGCGCTGCGGGCCGGGGGTTTTGCCTACTTGATGGCGACGGGCCACACCAAGGGCTTTAACCTTATCATGCATTTCACGGCGAAAATCTCCGCCACTGCTGATATCGCTGGTGGAAGTTGGTTTGGGGATATAATCAGTCGCGCCAGCTTCCAGCGCCCGAAGACTGATTTCAGCGTTTCGTGACGTCAGGGTCGATGACATGACGATTTTCACAGTCGGGTCGACTTCAAGAAGTTTTGGCAAGGCTGTCAGGCCATCCATCACCGGCATTTCAATGTCCAGAACGATAACATCGACATCGTAACGCGATAGGTTGTTAACAGCCAATTGGCCGTTTCCGACAGAGGCAACGACTTGAATCGACGTATCCTCTTCCAGAATCCGGGTCGTCAAGCCGCGGATGACCGCAGAGTCATCTACCACCATTACCCGGATTGGGTCCGTTGAACTTATTTCTGCCGTTCCTGACACTTTCTTCTCCGCAATGAGAACCAACTAAGCAAACGAATAGCCGGTTACATCAATCCCACTTGAGAGAATTTGGCCTGGATAATTTCACTATCGAACGGCTTCATAATATATTCGTTAGCGCCGGCCTCAATTGCCTCTTGAATATGTTCAATATCATTTTCAGTTGTACAGAAAACAACAATTGGGGCATTGCCACCTTCCAACACCCTTAATTCCCTAAGAAATTCGATGCCGCTCATTACTGGCATATTCCAGTCGAGAAGCACCGCATCAGGCATTTTTGCTTTACATGCCTCAAGGGCCTCTTGGCCATCTGCGGCTTCTTCAGTTTCGAACTCCAGTTCCTGGAGGATTTTCCGGGCCACCATACGAATGACTTTGGAATCATCAACGATCAGACAAGACTTCATGCCAACCTACGCTTTTTCTTTTCATGGCGTACTTTCAAACACTCGCCCCCTGGAGGGATTGGAGAAAGCAACTACCTAATTTAATCCAAAATTTTCAACTTGGGTAAGTTACTACCTATGCCAAACTTAACCAAGGCTTTTAGGCACTGATACAGTGCCTGGTTGATGTTTTTTTTCAATTCCGGAAATGACATAAAGAAACACTGGAACAGCATTTCCTCCTTCCCCTTGCGAGGGAAGGAAGAAACGATTTTGTTCCGTTAAAAAAACCAGGAATCAGGCTTTCGTTCGGGCGCTGTTACGCGGAAGCCGAAAGTGTTGAAACGGTATCCGCCAGCGTGGAAACAAGTGCTTCCCGATCAAACTTGGCCACATACTCGCTAAAGCCCACCTGGCGACCACGCTCAAAGTCCTGTTCGGTTGCATGCGAAGACAGTGCAACCAAGGGAACTCTTGCCCATGCGCCACCCGCACGCACAGCCTCGGCAAATTCGAAGCCATCCATTTCCGGCATTTCGATATCACTGATAATAACATCGAAAATCGCACCGGATTCCCTCATCTTCAGGGCATCGCCGGCATTATCCACTGTCGTCACTTCATATCCGGCAACGGAAAGAACGGGGCGCAAAAGGTTCCTGAAGAAGGGGCTATCATCGACCAGAAGGATTTTCTTGGAACCATGAACGGCTTCACCCGTTCCGAAAGCTCCATCCTTGTCGCCAAACCAGTCAGAAAATGCCTGGGTCAGGAAGTAACCGGCATCGATCACATCGGTCGCCTTGCCATCAATGATGGCGCTACCGATCAGCCCATCTTCACTTGCCGACAGTTCAATTTTCAGCTTGTCTTCGACAATATCAACAATGTCATCAACAACCAGTCCCATGGAACGGTCACGATCAGTAAAGACAAGAATAGGCTGTCGCCCTTCTGTTTTCCACTCGTGTGCGCGATCAAAGGGAATCAGTGGCATCAGGTGACCGCGATATTGAACAACAAAGGTGCCATGGGACTGTTCCGTCGATTCCATATCGACTTCTTCAAGCCGGGCTACGAGGGCCAACGGCACGGCCTTTAACTCATTACCGCCAGCGCGGAAGATCAACATGGTCGATGTATCATCTGCACGGGAAATAGCCGCTGCATCGGCGTCGGCGTCGGTTTTGGCCTGCCCAAGATCACCGGTCGAATTGGCAATGCCGTTCGGGTCCAAAATCATAATCACTGAACCATCGCCAAGAATAGTGTTGCCTGAATAGAAAGGAATATCGCGCAGAACAGGCGCGACAGGCTTGACCACAATTTCTTCCGTATCGAAAACCCGATCAACAATAATACCGAAGGTATAGGCGCCAACCTGGGCGACAACGATGAAGAGTTCATCATCATTGTTTTCCTTTTTTTCACCAAGTTTCAGCAGATCATGCAAGTGAACCAGCGGCAACAGGCGGTTTCGTAGCCTGAGCACAGGTGATTCGTTGATCATTTCGATCTTGTTCTCGGCTTCGGGAGAGGCGCGAACCAATTCAAGAACACTGATTTGCGGAATGGCGAATCTCTCCGAGCTACATTCCACGATCAGGGCGGAGACGATCGCCAGCGTCAGAGGAATTTTGATCATGAAGGTGGAGCCTTTACCTTCGATTGAATTCAGCTCAACGGTTCCACCGATTTTCTCGATGTTGGTACGAACAACATCCATGCCGACGCCACGACCCGATACACTGGTCACCTTTTCAGCGGTTGAGAAACCGGCCTTGAAAATGTGCATGTGGATCTGCTGGTCGGTCATATCCTCGATCTCGGATTCCGTGGCCAGGTTATTGTCGATGATTTTCTGGATGATCCTGTCCGTATTCAGGCCGCGCCCATCATCGACAATCTGGATAATGATGTGCCCACCTTCGTGATAGGCGCTGAGCGTCACAGTGCCCAGTTCTGGCTTGCCAACAGCGACACGGTCAGCAGGCATTTCCAGACCGTGGTCAGCCGAGTTGCGAACCATGTGTGTCAGGGGATCTTTAATCAGATCAAGCACCTGACGGTCCAGTTCGGTTTCCGCACCAATCATCTTCAGTTCGATCTTCTTGCCTGATTCAACAGACAAATCGCGCACGATACGTGGCAATTTCGCCCAGGCGTTTCCAATCGGCTGCATGCGGGTTTTCATTACACCTTCTTGCAAATCCGACGTGATGTGGCTCAACCGCTGTAAGGGCACGGTAAATTCACTATCGTCGTGACCACGCACCATCTGATTGAGCTGATTGCGGGTAAGCACCAGTTCACTGACCATGGTCATCAGATCTTCCAGGACCTCGACATGAACGCGAATGGTTGATGCGGCAACAGCGGACTCTTTCGGAACCTTGTCTTCCTTCTTCGCTGCTTCCTTGCTACTCGCCCTGGCTGGAACCTGCGCTGCAGCAGCCGGCGGATTTGCTTCAGATTCCATAGCGCGCTCGGCAGCCATTTCAGCATCTATTGCAGCGCTTGAAGCCGCCTTGATGCCTTCGGCTTCCGCTGCCATTACTTCTTCAAGAAGTTCGGTTGCGACGGGCGCGCCAAATTCGTTGGCGGGTGGGGTCGTTCCTTTATTCGCGTTTTCGGCTGCCATTTGCTCATCGCTCGCTGCCGAAAAGCCCTCGGACGTAGCGGCTTCCACCTCGGCAAGGAGCTCGGCTGCAACGGGTGCGCCAAATTCATTGGCCGAAGGATTACCGGCAGACCCGGATTCAACGGGGGCTGCATCAACAGATGGAGACGGAGCGGCCTGCCCCGACGCCATGGCGTTCAATTCATCAATAATTTCCTGATCGCTACCTTCCGGTTCGACCTGATTTGCTTCCAATTCATCCAGAAGTTCGCGGATTCGATCCAGACATTTTAGAATAAGCGTTACCGCTTCGGGGGTAACCTCAAGAACACCGTCGCGGAATTTACCAAGGACATTCTCACCTGCATGAGCGACTGACTCCAGACGGGGCAAGCCCAGGAAACCGCATGTTCCCTTGATCGTATGAACAAGACGGAAAATATTACCCAGGATATCAGAATCAGTGGGGTCCTGCTCGAACTGAACCATTTGACCATCTAACTCAGTTAAGCTCTCAGTGGTTTCCGTAAGAAACTCACTCAGCAGGTCGTCCATTTCTAGTTCCATAATCCGTCCTCAAGTCCGCGCCATAATGTCAGGGGCAACCTCGGTGTTACGCATAAATTGCGCTAACCGTCATGTCCACCCTAGCCTACATGGGGGTTAATCAAAAAAAAACGAGCCAATAGCAAAACCTGTATCACAAACCCAGTATTAGCAACAAAAAATCTGGGCCAAGGGCATCAAAAACGTTATAACCCTTACGGCCAATACTAAATCCGTAACAGTCTAGCGATCATTTTACTGTTGCACAAGCGCGGCAAACCCGACTTCATTTTCATTCATTAAAACTTCCACCTCGGCTGACATTTCTTCAGCCAGACGCTGACAGAAAAAGCCATGCACATTGTGGGCATTCAGGTCTGAAACGTCGCCATCCACGCTTCTGGACGACAATGCCGACACCAGGTCTTCTTTCAGACGAGCCCCCTCTCCCGATGCCTTAACGGCCACCCCGACTGCCGGATTTCCCTGTTCAGTTTTCATTTCGGCCAAGGTAACGCCAAGTATGCCGCCGCGAGGCAAGGCGTCGCAGGCGACAAGTACCATATTCAACAATAGCTTAATCACCGGCCCCGTCACGACAGGGGCCAGAACGGTGTCTTCAGCAGACGGCCAATCCAGCTGGATTTTGCCCCCTTGCAGGTAAGCCCCAACCATTTCCCGGGATTCAGTCAGGGGCGGATTTCTGCCACTTAATCCTCCCAGCCCAAAAGCCAGGCGAAAGAAGCTCAGGCGGGCGGATAGCTGCTCAACGCTACTCGAAACCATCTTGAGGGCATCGCCCCCATCATCGGTTCCCATTTCTTCAAACAATTCCATACCATTATGGATTGCCCCTGCCGGGCCCACCAAATCATGGCATAACCGGGATGAAAGAAGTTTCATCCCTTTTATGTCGACATCCATCTTTTTTATTTCCCTCTCCGGAAAAATGGTGTTTTAACGTTCCATATGGGC
>JACNJU010000155.1 GCA_014382375.1 Rhodospirillaceae bacterium | reverse complement strand
CGGCAGAGATGGAACTGGCCGTTGACGGCATCGTCGTAGCCAGCGGCTCTCAGGGCACCCAGGGCGGCCTGCTTGTCGGCCTGGCCGGTGGTGGATCAGAAATCCCGGTACACGGCATATGCGTCAGCCGCGATGGTCCGGAACTGGAAGAGGCGGTCTTTGATCTGGCCCAAAAAACCGCTGAATACGTTGGCCTGTCAACACCAATCGAGCGCAAAAATGTCATCTGCGATGGTGCCTACTGGGCTCCTGGTTACGGCCAACCCAACGATGGCATGATAGAAGCCGTCACCCTGTGCGCCCGTCTTGAAGGCCTGTTGCTTGATCCGGTCTATTCAGGCAAAGCGATGGCCGGACTGATCGGCAAAGTTCGTGACGGGACGTTTAAAAAGGGCGACACGGTGATCTTCATCCACACAGGCGGACAGGTCGCACTGCATGCCTACCGTTCGACGTTTGAGGGGCTTTGAGGGACCACAACCTGCCGCTCCCTGTTAACACAGGCAGGGAGATGTTGAATGTTTAGTGGGCTTATTCCTCAATTGCCATTTCTTCAAAGTCAGGCTCTTCAAACGCAGAGTCATCTCCACTGGCGACAACGACAGTTGGAATACCTTGATTTATCTCTTTGATCGTTAAATCCGCCAGGGTGATGTTCATCGCCGGGTCGTTATGGCTAACGACTTGGTAAATTACATAGCCCCCGACAATAATGCAGATGGGCATCAGCAAAAGTTTTCTCATAGTATGGTTCTCCCATGTAAATTCGTAATTCTAACGAACTATTAGCAATTTTATTTTCACCACCCGCCAATCATTCTGAAAACAGCTTCGGGTGGGTCGCGCTTCTAGTGCTTGTTGCTGTAAAGAAGGCCCTCGGAAATTTGCAGGTCGATATTGATCAGCGTATCCAGGACCATATCGCTGATGTTGGCGTCCTTGCCCTTGGTCGCGGACCAGACATAATCGGACAACCGTGTCAGTTCACTGCATGTTTCTTCCGAGAAAGTCCTGTTGGAATGGGCCGCAAGGGAATGGATGTAGACCCATAGCTTCCTGTTGTGATCGACAGCTTTTATGAGGAAACCTTTGTTACCATCCTTGCGCGCACGATCAATCTCGATAGCCGCATCAACGAGGCACCTTGGGTTAAACTCAGGATGTGACGAGTGTTCAAAGACGAGCTTTTTCATAATCAGGGTTCTCCCATAAAAAATTCGTAATTCTAACGAACCCTATAAGGCTACTCTTTCATCATTCACATGTAAAGTGACGCACATCACAGAATCAGCGTTTTTCACTTCACATAAACCAAAGCGTTTTCAATATCATTCATAGCTAAATTTATCATCGCGATGATAATTGCTTGCTGTTTGTAGGTGGCGTCTTTGTCTCTCCTTAAACCGAAACCCAGCGCCCCGTTTTATCCCATTCTCATGGACAGGGAACCCACCATGGCTTACTATATTGTTGGTCTTGAGGTGAACGTTCGGAGGGTGCTAAATCGTAGAATATCAAGTGAAGATGCCCTTGATGCGGACTTACCGGTTCCATGACGGTGGCGTCAGCAGCTTATTCTTTCAAAGCCAGACATTCTCTTTTTCACCCCAAGGCCACCTATAAATCCATTAAATTTTGACTCCCGGCCCCAGACCCTTCAGGGCCGGTTTCCCTTTGCCCGTTTCTGAAGCATGTTCTGAGCCGTCTACTCTCCGTCAGGATCAGTTTCTTTCGGCTCTTTCTTTATCTTGCGGTACTCATCAATCACCCTGACAACGAAAAACGCTGCAACGCCGAGTAATACTAGATCAAACAGGTCTAACATTTGCCCCTTAGTCCCTGAAGAATAAAAGCCAACAAAGCCAGCGGCACAGTCACGGCTTCAGCCTTACAATTCAAATCCCCATCCTCAACAAGGGCGTATACCCCAACGCCGTCAACGGCTCGACCTATATGCCAGTGGGCAGTGGGGAACTTCTCGTGCAGTAGCTCTAAACAGGCATCCACTGAGGATGTGAAGCCACGCTCCGTTACCTGGAGAGCCGATCCGATATATTTGTCCAGATTTGCGTCTGCGCCTGTTGCGGATCGGATAGATTCTTCAAGCCTTGAAAGGTTCATTTTTCCCTCAACCTCCCCCGCCGGCCTCAATCTGTTCAGTCATCTCTCCGGGTGGCGTTTGTTCGGCGGTCTTCGTTCTGACGGTCTTCTTTAACCCCGTAATCGTTGAATAGTTTTTTGATCTTGGGATCTTTGCCTTTGCGACGGTCATCTTCATCCCTACGTTCTTCATCGGTTCGGCCTAAATATTCCCCATTCTTCGTATCAGTCATATTATTTCTCCTTTAATCTCACCCCGGTCCCCAACCCGTTCAAGATTCATCTTCACGGCGGTGGAATGCTTTGCGCCTGTTGGCCACACGGCGTTCGACACCTTCCCAAGGGGCGACGTTGTGTCGCCGGTCTTTATGCGAGCGCCGGGGAATGTCGCTGCGGTCCTTAGGCCGGTCTTTGGATCGTTTGGGTTCGTCTTTCATCTATTTTTCCTCGACCTCCAGATAGCCATGCTCAATAGCTGTTTCCATGGCTTGGGCAGCGGCGGAAAATTCCTCATAGGCAACGCGAAAACCACGCAACCGTTGTATCTGGTCTTGCGTTGGAACGCCGTCACTGACAGTAGCAGATATATCGAAAAGCTCTTTCAGGTAAGCTGCGCGTATTTGAGCGACAAGTTTTATTACGGGTGTCAGGTCATCAATCTTCAACTTAGGAATCATTGGATCGATGATTTCCTTATTAAGTTTTTTGATTTTCTCGTTTATCTCGAGCAATAACCGGCTGTGGTCTTCCGGGTCATGAACCATGCGTCATTACCTCCATCCTCGAAGTATCGATTTTCATTTTCTTCTCCTTCAACCAATTTCCCCGCACCTATGGCGTTGGTTCATTCTTGGTAAATAGTTTCCCGAAGTCAAAGGCCGTACTGTTGAGTGGGTGGGACACATCAATGAAAAGCGAGGTGTCGTTCTTCAACATGAGGAACCGCCTGATTCCAGATGAAATGTTTTTGTCGATATGGAAGGCTTCCTCAAACTTCTGAATGATGTCCTGTTCACCCTTTTTAATGTGGCCGTCTGACTGCATGGTGTCATAAAGGTTAATGACGATAACCAGTCTCTGCGTATCGGAAAGGATCGGAGTGACTTCTTTCAAAAAGTCTTCGACATTGTTGTTTCTGGCGTAGTCGAATGCTTCATTGATGAGGGAATGCAGCCCTCCTTCTTTAAGTGTTTCCATCTCCACAAGTTTACCAAAAAGAGCCAGCAACTGGCCCTTTTCCTGGGGTGAGGTGTTATTATCCACCCTGATTTCGTAGGCCATGGATATCGCAAGCGCCAAAAGTGGGGTAAGGGGCTCATCTTCCATTTATGTATCCTTCAGTCTTACTCCAGCTCCCAGGCCGTTTGGATCGACGAAGTGAACGCCAGCGGATTCCAGGGCGTCCTTAATGGCGTGCAGGGTCCGGGCATAGGGCTTCGACTTGCCGGCCTCGAAGTTTGCCAGTGGCACACGCGAAACCCCCGACAGTTCGGCCAACTCTTCCTGCGATATTCCCAACAAGGCCCGCGCTGCCCTGCATTGTTCGGCGATCAAGTGCATATTTTACCCGTAAACAAAACAGTACAAATAGTATTGATTTTGTTGTGATTTAAAGAATACAATATGTACTGAGTTAAAGCAAGGAAAACGGGAGCAATTGGATCGGCTCCAGGGTAAGGGCCGTGGCTGACAGTAGTCGCTTAAGGCACCTTTTGGCAAAAAACCGGGCCCGAAGGCCCGGCGAGTTTAACAGGGAGGGCGTCAGAGACGCGCATGAAGCGCGCGAGGGGGAGGTTCCTCTGACCCGATTATTAGAGCATATTTTCAGGTTATTTTGCAGTGACGGCTGTCACACCAATTATGCAATCTATGTCCGTTCAGCGCAGAAAAGTAGACATTCTGGAGGCGAACTTTAGATTCAGATATCTTGGTCCCCCTTATCGGGAATCCAGGAAGGTTTCCCGCAGCAGCCTGAGGCTGACGACTTCCAGATAGGTCACGCAGTCGCCAATGACAAACACCAGGATTGACTGATCATTACCCGGCTTGGAGAAATATCCGATGGTATCGGGAACCGGCCTCTCTGTTTTCGGCGGCATGGCATTGAACTTCTGCAAGAACGCAGCGCGTTCATCAATCTGGTGATAGGCATAGCCGGGGTTCAGGTGAAGAATTTCTGTATGCTCGTGGTCCCATAGCCGGGCAGTTCCAGCGCAACCGGGCGACTCAATTTCCAGCGGCTGGACCGGCTCAGGGGTGGTGCAGGCCGACAACAGCAAAATAAAAGTGCAGGTGACGAGGACTGCACGCATGGAACCTTTCCTTCCTATCGGCTGTTGCCCCCTGCCAGGGTTTTGCCTTCTGGGGGAAACGCCCGGCCCGAAGGCTTAAGCTTCGCGAATGTAGGATTCCCCACAGCGACGGCATCGAACTTTTTCGACGTTATCATCATCACTGAAGCCAAAAGTTTTCTCAACAACCTGGAAATCATGAAGCCCAAGCCAGCACAGCAAACGGCCAATAATGTTAGGGATGTCCAATTATTTGTTCCCGTTTTTTAACACCGACTGACAGGGTTTAAGTATATACTATTAAGCAGCAAGACCCGAACCCTAACAGGAGGCGAAAATCATGTTCAAAATTGACTACAACGCCGAACTGTCGCGCTTAATGACTGAAATGCAGGGTGACCAAGGCGATGCTCACGAGATTCACATGCGCCTCAAACAACTCATTGCCACCATGCGTTCGGAAGGCTTGCCCGTGCCCCAGGACTTCAAGGACCTGGAAGCCGGACTGGATGAGGAGTTTGAAGTCGAAGCGAATTCGTGAGTGCGTTGATTGGAGGACAGGAGCCATGAGCGATGTCGCGGCAAAAGACAGCATCATCTGGACAGACGACTTCCTGATAGGCATCGCGGAACTTGACTACGAACACCGGATGCTGATCAAGGACATCAATCTTCTACATCAGGAATTGAGCCGTCACGACAGCCAGGACAAGATCAAGGACACGCTCGGAGACATCCACGCCCGTATGCAGGCGCACTTCGCCCTCGAAGAGCATTTCATGCTGGAGAACAATTATCCCCATTACATCGAGCATAAAACAGAACACAACGACTTACTCGACGAGTACACCGGCTTCCTGGTTCATTTTGAGAGCGAAGGCGACACGCCCAGTTATTTACAAGCCGAGGAGATTCTTAACCGCTGGATCGTCGATCACATTGTCACCAGCGACAAGAAGATGAGCCGGACGATCAGGTAATGGCGACAGAACACGAAATCGCCCCCGGGTGGTTTTTGCTATTGCTTTTTTAGCGTCGGCGGTATTTGGTTTTCCTGTTTGTTCCAGGAGTTTGAAATCTCCTCCAAGAGGCTCCCGATACTGGCTTTCTCTTCGCCCCGTGTTGCCAACCAGATGCCCACCCAGAGAACGAGTGTGCCGTAAATCACAATTTTCTTCAGGATATCGAGCCGGTCCTTTACCACCCTCTCATACCACGCACGCAGCCCCTTGTCGGCTTGCACACGCCCGCGCAAAGTCATTGCCGCAACGACAACAGCAATAAATAACAATAGCCAGAACAAAGCTGAAAGCATCGACATTCCCTTGCTGAATATGGTGCCGCTTACCCCGCACAATGTATTCCTCTGAATAGCGGGAGAGCGGAGAGATTGCCACGGGTTGTTACCCATGTGTTATCCAAAAAGCATCAAGGCCCTAGCCGTTTCCAGCTAAGGCCTTGATCTAAATGGCTCCGGCTGCAGGACTCGAACCTGCGACATATGGATTAACAGTCCACCGTTC
>JACNJU010000024.1 GCA_014382375.1 Rhodospirillaceae bacterium | reverse complement strand
GCTCAGGATTGTCATACGGCTGAGAAGGGTGCCCATACGGGTGATATCTCCACCGCAATGCTTGCTGATGCCGGTTGCTCGTCAATTATTGTCGGTCATTCCGAACGCCGCGCCGACCACGGCGAAAGTGACGAGCTGGTCAGGAGCAAGGCCGAAGCGGTCAATGCCGCTGGCCTGAACGCTATCATCTGCATTGGTGAGACAGAGGCCGAACGCGACGCGGGAGAAACCCTCAATGTGGTCAAAACCCAGATCGCCGGTTCGGTTCCTGACAGCGCCACTGCTGCTAACACGGTTGTAGCCTACGAACCGGTGTGGGCCATCGGCACCGGACGCACACCGACCAGCGACGAAGTGCAGGAAGTGCATGCCTTCATCCGCCGCGAACTGGCTGATAAACTGGGCCAGAATGTGGCGGACGGCGTGCGGCTGTTGTATGGCGGCTCCATGAACCCTGCAAACGCCCGCGAATTACTGGCCCTGGCAGATGTAGACGGCGGCCTGATCGGCGGTGCCAGCTTGAAGCCCGAAGATTTCTGGACGATTGGCGAGAGCTGTCCTTAAGGGAAAACGCGCTGCTCAAACTTTCTTCTAGCAATCCCTGCCAACAGGGATTAAAAGCTGCGCCAACGCTTGTTTTGTATTTTAAGCCCTTAATCAACCCGGAACCTGATCATGCTCACGGTCATTATCGTCATTCATCTTATTCTCGCTATCGCCCTTGTTGGCACGGTCTTGCTTCAACGCAGTGAAGGTGGCGGCCTTGGTATGGGTGGTGGCGGTGGCGGCGGTGGCATGGGCGGATTCATGACCGGCCGCGATACGGCTAATTTCCTGACCCGGACGACGGGGATTCTGGCGGCCGGTTTTATGTCGACCTCCCTTATCCTGGCGATCCTGGCCGGTGGCGATCGCAATCAGACATCAATCATGGATAAACCGGCGGCCGTTGAGCAGCCAGTCCAACCGGTCGAGCCAGAAGGGCCAAAAGTCCCACAAGCTCAATAATCCCAAAGCGCCAATAAAAACAAAAGAAAGAGGCGAAATGAAGCATTCAGGGGATAAAAATAGGAAGGCGGCAGGGCAGCCGCCTTTTCTTTTGCATTTATTTTCGATTTTGGCGTTTCAGCTCTTCCCGTCGGCCACCCGAATCCTGTACAAAGTAATTCCATGACGCGGTTTATCTTCATCACCGGTGGCGTGGTTTCATCGCTAGGAAAAGGTTTGGCATCAGCGGCCCTGGGGGCGCTGCTTCAGGCACGGGGATTCAAGGTCCGCCTGCGCAAACTCGATCCCTATATTAACGTCGATCCGGGCACCATGAGCCCCTATCAGCATGGCGAGGTTTTCGTTACGGACGATGGCGCAGAGACCGACCTGGACCTGGGTCACTATGAGCGCTTCACCGGTGTTCACGCGCGCCAGAGCGATAACATCACCACCGGGCGCATCTATTCGGACGTGATTGCCAGGGAGAGACGCGGCGACTATCTGGGGGCGACCATTCAGGTTATTCCTCACATCACCGACGCCATTAAGGAATTCGTCCTGGGCAATATCGAGGATGAGGATTTCATTCTTTGTGAAATTGGCGGCACCGTAGGTGACATCGAAGGCCTGCCATTCCTTGAAGCCATTCGACAACTTGGCAACGAACTGGGCCGGGAGCGGGCCATGTATCTTCACCTGACCCTGCTGCCTTATATTCCGACGGCTGGTGAGCTCAAGACCAAGCCGACCCAGCACTCGGTCAAGGAATTGCTCGGGGTTGGTATTCAGGCGGACATGCTGTTGTGCCGGGCCGACAGGGAAATCCCCGCCGACGAGAAGCGCAAGATTGCCCTGTTCTGCAATATTCGCCCTGAAAATGTGGTCTCCGCCCTTGATGTCAAAAGCATCTACGGTGTGCCGATCAGCTACCATGAAGAAGGCCTGGACCAGCAGGTCTGTCAGTATTTTGGTATTGATTCCCCAGCGCCCGACCTGAAACGCTGGCAGGATATCCTGATGCGTGTCCTGCAGCCTGAAGGCGAGGTCAACATTGCCGTTGTCGGCAAGTACACGGGGCTTCTGGAGGCATACAAATCCCTGGCAGAGGCCCTGACCCATGGCGGTATCGCCAATAACGTCAAGGTCAACCTGAACTGGATTGATTCGGAAGTCTTCGAAAACGAGGACACCGTCCATTATCTTGACGGCGTTCACGGAATTCTTATTCCCGGTGGTTTCGGTGAGCGTGGTGTAGAAGGCAAAATCGCCGCCGCTACATTCGCCCGCGAACACGAAGTGCCATACTTCGGTATTTGTTTGGGAATGCAGATGGCGGTTATTGAAACGGCTCGCAACCTGGCTGGTATCAAGGGTGCCGGTTCGACGGAATTCGGGGCTTGCGATGATCCCGTTGTTGGTTTGCTTACTGAATGGGAACGTGACGGTATTATTGAAAAACGCCACGAAGAGGGCGATAAGGGCGGCACCATGCGGCTTGGCGGTTACGACGCGGTCTTACAACCCAACAGCCATATTCGCCGGATTTACGGTTTTGACAATATAAACGAACGCCACCGTCACCGTTACGAGGTCAACCTCGCCTATGAAGGACAATTGGCCAAGGCGGGCATGGTGTTTTCAGCCAAATCGCCGGACGGGGTGCTGCCGGAAATTATTGAAATCCCCGATCATCCGTGGTTTATCGGTGTACAATTCCACCCGGAACTGAAATCAAAGCCGTTTGAGCCCCATCCGTTGTTCGAATCCTTCATCGCCGCTGCCCTTGAGCAGTCGCGACTGGTTTAAAGGTCTGGCAAATTAATGAGTGAAAGCCGTCACGTCTCTGCCGGTTCTGTGACCTTCGGTAATGACATACCGCTGGCCCTGATTGCCGGTCCCTGCGCCATGGAAAGCCGGGATCACGCCATGGACATGGCAGGTAAGCTCATGGAAATTTGTACAAAACTGGAACTGGGGTTGGTTTTCAAAACCTCGTTCGACAAGGCCAACCGGACCAGCGCTGACAGCCCGCGCGGCGTCGGTGTTGACGAGGCGTTGATGGCCTTTGCCGAAATTCGCAAAACCTATGAAATTCCTGTCCTGACCGACGTTCATTCAGCCGACCAGTGTGGCGTTCTTGAACGTTCAGGCGTTGTCGATGTCTTGCAAATTCCGGCCTTCCTGTGTCGCCAGACTGATTTGCTGCTTGCCGCCGGTAACACCGGGCTGGCCATAAACGTTAAAAAAGGACAGTTTCTGGCGCCCTGGGACATGGCCAACGTGGTCGCCAAGGTCCGCAGCACCGGAAATGACAATGTCATGGTCTGTGAACGCGGTGCCAGCTTTGGCTATAACACGTTGATTTCCGATATGCGGGCGCTGCCGGTGCTGGCGAAAACCGGCTGTCCGGTGATCTTTGATGCCACCCATTCGGTTCAGCAGCCCGGCGGTCAGGGTGGCACCTCGGGCGGTCAGCGCGAGTTTGCGCCAGTCCTCGCCCGGGCCGCCGTTTCCATCGGCGTCGCCGGAGTCTTCATCGAGACCCATGAGAACCCTGACAAGGGCCTCAGCGATGGCCCAATCATGATTCCGGTCAAACAGTTACCGGAAATACTTGAGACATTGATTCAATTCGACCGGCTCGCCAAAGCGCGCCCGGTTAGCGTCTAAATCTGAAAGAGAAAAAAATGACCGCCATTATCGATATTCATGCCCGTGAGATCCTCGACAGCCGCGGCAATCCGACCGTCGAGGTCGATGTCACTCTTGAGACCGGCGCTTTCGGTCGGGCCGCTGTTCCCTCCGGTGCATCAACAGGTGCCCACGAGGCCGTCGAATTGCGTGACGCTGATAAAGGTCGCTACGGCGGCAAGGGCGTACAGACCGCTTGCGCCGCCGTCGATGGCGAGATTTTCGAGACCCTGTCAGGCATGGACGCCGAAGACCAGCTGCTGATCGACCAATTGATGATCGAACTGGATGGTACGGAGAACAAGTCACGCCTCGGCGCCAACGCCATGCTGGGCGTGTCACTGGCTGTCGCCAAGGCAGCGGCGGACGAGGCGGCGCAACCGCTTTACAATTACATCGGTGGCACCAACGCCCACCTGCTTCCGGTGCCGATGATGAATATCATCAACGGCGGCGCCCACGCCGATAACCCCATCGATATTCAGGAATTCATGATTATGCCTGATGGCGCGACAAGCATTGCCGACGCCGTGCGCATGGGGGCAGAGGTTTTTCACGCCCTGAAAAAGGCACTGCAGGACGATGGCCACAACACCAACGTTGGTGATGAAGGTGGTTTTGCGCCGGGTCTTTCCAGCACCGACGATGCCTTAAGCTACATCATGAAAGCCATTGAGGCCGCCGGATACAAGCCGGGCGAAGATATGTCGCTGGCGCTGGACGCGGCTTCCAGTGAATTTTACAAGGACGGCAAATATGAGCTGGCCGGAGAGGGCAAGAGCCTCGACGCCGCAGGCATGTGTGACTACTACGCCGATCTCGTCAGCCGTTACCCCATTGTATCCATCGAAGACGGACTGGATGAGGATGACTGGGATGGCTGGAAACAATTGACAGACGCTATCGGCTCCAAGGTCCAGCTTGTCGGTGACGATCTTTTCGTAACCAATCCAAAGCGTTTGAGAGACGGCATCGATAAGGGCATCGCCAATTCAATCCTGATCAAGGTAAACCAGATCGGCACCTTGAGCGAAACCCTGGAGGCCGTGGAAATGGCTCACAAGGCGGGCTACACGGCGGTGATTTCCCACCGTTCGGGCGAAACCGAGGACTCGACCATCGCCGACATCGCGGTCGCCACCAACGCCGGTCAGATCAAGACCGGCTCACTCAGTCGCTCGGACCGGCTGGCCAAATACAACCAGTTGATCCGCATCGAAGAAGCACTGGGACCGGTGGCGCGCTTCGGAAGATCATAAGTTAACCTCTCAATCGCCGGGCGTCCGCGTCCGCGCAATGATGATCGTCAAATAACACCATCTGCTTTGTGGAGTATGGCGGAAGTTATTTGAGGTCTGTAATTTTGACTTCCGCTATGAGGCTCAGAGCGGAACTCATTTTAGGCTGACAAAAAGGCCCGGTGTTGACCCGAAGCTGACCTGTCTGGAGCAATACTTAATCAAGTAACATGGAATTGGCGACTTTTTTAGTTTCGGTTCATCTTTCTGAATCGGTTCATCTTTCTGAATTATATTGCCTCGAATAATCGTATATTAACCTCTCTTGGGAGACTGAGGCTGTGACAACATTAAAAAATTCTGACGTACGTTACGGCTGGGTGTCGATGGCCTTTCACTGGGCAATCGTCATCACTTTGGGACTGTCCATCTGGTATGCCTATTCCCGTGGGTTTATTCCCAGAAAAGGACCTGGCCTGGACCCCGATATACAAAGAGAATTGCGCCGCGCCATCATGACGGTCCATTTCGACTGGAGCTGGGTGGTAACAGGCCTTGTAGCATTGCGCATTTTTTGGCAGTTTCTGACCGTTAAACCAAGGATGATCAACGATGATCACCGCCTTATTTTGGTTCATAAACTGGTTATTGGCGCGTTGGCCTGGATGCCCATTCTGCTGACCGTCTCGGGGGTTGGCGTGATCATGTCTGTGGCGCGTGATACCAAGGCTTTTGGAATCACAGTCGTTCCGGGCTTTGCTGAAAGAAACGAGGAACTACATGACTTCATGGAGGTCCTCCATGTCGGCCTCTGGTACTTCTTCGCGGCACTGGCCCTCCTTCATATTGCAGCGGCTCTCTGGCACCACGTAAAAAAACAAGACGAAACCTTGAAACGCATGGTCCCTTGGGGAAAGGTGAACTAGGGTCCCTTTTATAGCTGAGGCTGTTGAAGAACTCTGTTGTCATCGCCGTGTCAACGTGATTCACTTTTTCC
>JACNJU010000014.1 GCA_014382375.1 Rhodospirillaceae bacterium | reverse complement strand
CAGCTCAATGCTGTCTGCCTTTGCAATCAGGTCGTCCAGGGTTTCCTCGCGAATTTGCGCCGTCCCGTTACCCAGCAAGTCGGCAATCGCTTCTTCATCACTGGTCGCAACGATGGCTTCGGACACCCCTTCGCCGACGCCCTGACGCCTGGAAATGGCATTTAAGCCACCCTTCACGGTGCCAAGGGAGATAATCTCGATCAAATCCTCGTCATTGAGTACGGGTGAACATTCCAGCACCGGCCCGGCCACGGCCAGTTCACCATCCATGGCCAAACTCTTAATCACGTCTGCCGGTGCATTGGTGACATCTTTGAGGGTCTCTGACAAAATTTGCCGGACCTTGGTGATTTCATCCTTGGCCAGAAGGGTCAGGCTCTCATGGGTGCTTTGGCGCAGTTTATCGCGCTCGTCATCGCTTAAGTCCGGTGCGATGCGGGCCAGTTTTTCAGCCAGGCCAAAACGAACCTCTTCATCTTCATCCTTGGCCAGCAAGGTATGGGTCTGGCGTGGTGCATTGGCGTTTGCAGCAACTGTTCTGCGCACCTCGGGGGCGGCATCTTCGGCCAGAAAGTACAGGATTTCGGCTTTTACATCTTCGCGAGCGGCAAGCTTGCGACGAACTTCCGGATCACTATCGTGAGCCATGTCGCGCGCTTCATCATAACTTAAGGGAGCCTTACTGTTCATTTAGGCTTCTCCCGCAGCGGTGGCGACGTGATAACCGCTCTTCCCGGCCCGCTTGACTTCGTACATGGCAGCGTCGGCACGGGCAACCAGGGATTCCAGATCTTCGCCGGAACCCGGATCATAAACGGCAATACCGATTGAAACACCCAACGGATGATCCTTATCGCCGGAAAATTCCAGCAAACACTTACTGGCTTCCATAATTGTTTCCACGCGTTCTAACATCACATCCTGAGGTATTCCATCCATCCACATTGCAAATTCATCACCACCCATGCGGACCATGGCGTCACCGGGGCGGGAATATTCTATCATCATGTCACGAAGGCGAAGAATGGCGTCGTCACCACGTTGGTGACCATGAACGTCATTGACCATCTTGAAGTTGTCCAGATCGAGATAAAACAGTGCAGCACCGTGGCCGTTCTGTTCAAGACGCTTGAAACGTCGGGGCAGTTCATCTTCAAAAAAGGCGCGGCGGTTCAAAAGGCCGGTCATGCTGTCCGTGCGTGACAGGTTGATAATCCGTTCATGGTTGGCGATCTGTTCGTTAGCGATACCAATTTGATTGGCGACATCGCCAATCAGGATATGAAAATTGTCATCCCAACTCTCATCATCAAGTGGCTTCCATATACAGATACCACCGTTAATCGCCTGACGATAATGGGTCGAGGTCGCAAGCATCCGCCAGGGGCCGATCTCGGCCGGATGAGCGCCGATTTCATCACCTATTTTTGCCAATAATTCCTCGATGCCATCGACGTTTTCAACATCACCGTAATCTGCCGCCATGTTGTAGGTGTCATCCTGGGTCTTGCGATAAATACGGCAACCGCTGGCGCCCAGTGCCTGTGACGTCGCCGTTGCCGCCTTGGTCAGCATGTTCAAGGGGTCAAGTTCATCACGAATGGAATTGACGATATAACCCAGCAGGTATTCACGTTCCTGGGCACTACGCAGGGCGGCCTCCCGCTCCCTGTCTTCGGTCACATTACGGCAAATACCACGGGCACCATGCCATTCACCTGGTTCTCCCATGAGGGGCAGGCAGGAGGCAACGACGCAGGCGTCTTTTCCAGATGCCGAATTCATCCAGATTTCAACACTGTCCATGGGCCGGTCACTTAAAAAAGGCAGGGGCTGGTAATGCTCGGCGTCGATTACAAATTCCTTGGGGTGGTGGCCGACGATCTGTTCGGGGGTAAAGCCCAACGCACCATCGGGAGAGACAAAACTGAAGGTTCCATCGGGGCCGATTTCCCAGGCAAAATCGCTGGAGACTTCAACCAGGTCCTTGTAGCGTTGGCGCGATTCGACCAGGGCGGAACGCAGGTTCCTTTCCATGGTCACATCGTGAGAGAGAACCAGAAAATCATCACTGGCTTCGGCAGAGGTGGAAAGTTGGGGAATAACCGAAACTTCCAGTAGGATTTCCCCTTTTAACCCTTTGAACAGGATCGGGCCGACAACCACCGTCATTTCTGCCGCTGCTTGGGCGATCATGTCAGGGATGGCGTCCGCTTCGCCGTGCTCAAGCAAGGTTTTAAGACCTATACCCTTTTCATTGGCGGCAATGACTGAACAGTCGCCACGCACCATCAAAGCGGCGTCAGGATAGCCTTCAAGTAGCTTGTGTATTGAATCGCTCTCACCTGGCGACATCGCTTAAAAACACCTCCGACCGGTCGAAAAATCCAGCGTTCCTGTTACCATCCGCTCTTTTGCTTTGCCCACGAAGAACATACCTGTAAGTGATAGTAAAAATCTAACATATAGTAGCCACAACAACCGTGATGGAAGCTCTTGGCAACATGCTGAAAAACGATCAACAACCCCGCGACTGGGTCTTCGACCTGGACAATACATTGTATAGCGAAGCCTGCAACTTGTTCGGACAGGTCGAGGTGAGGATCAAATCCTTTGTTGCCGAGTTCCTGAATCTGGAACTTGAAGCAGCCTTCAAGGTGCAAAAACAGTATTTTCGTGACTACGGGACAACCCTGCGCGGCCTGATGGAATGCCACGACGTCGACCCCATGGTCTACCTTGATCATGTTCACGACATTGATTTGGATGTGGTGCCGCCCAATCCCGACCTTGACGAGGCGCTTCAGGCCCTGCCCGGTCGCAAAATCATTTTCACCAATGCCGACCTTGGTCATGCCGTGCGGGTCATGGAACGGCTTGGCGTTAGCCATCATTTTGAGGCCGTCTTTGACATCGTCGCCTGCGACTATGTGCCAAAACCCGACCCGGTGGTCTATCGGGCGCTGGTCAACCAGTATGGCCTTGAGCCACAGCGCACGGTGATGGTCGAGGACATGGCCCGTAACCTGAAACCGGCGGCAGATATGGGTATGACGACGGTGTGGGTGCGCAGCAACAACGACTGGGGCCGCGAGGGCTCAGACGGCGACTACGTCCATCATGTCGCTGATGATTTAACCGCTTGGTTGGGTTCTGATCACCCTGTATTGACATCGTGACCCCTGCTAACGCATGTTCTGGTTCCTTTTTCACCATATTTGAGCCAAAAACATGAGCAACAGCGACCTGCAAACCACCATCGACGACGCCTGGGAGGCCCGCGACACCGTTAGCCTGGAAACCACCGGCGAAGTCCGCGAAGCCGTCGAGGAAGCCCTTAATCTGCTCGACAGCGGCCAAGCTCGCGTCGCCGAACGCCAGGATGTCGGTCAATGGACCGTTAATCAATGGCTTAAAAAAGCCGTCTTGCTGTCGTTCCGCCTGAACGACATGGGAATGATCGAAGGCGGCCCAGGCGGTGCTCACTGGTTCGACAAGGTGCCATCCAAGTTCAAAGACTGGGACGAGGCGCAGTTCCGTAATTCCGGCATTCGCGCCGTTCCCAATTGCGTCGTCCGGCGTGGTTCCTACGTTTCACCCGGCGTTGTTTTGATGCCATCGTTCGTCAACATCGGCGCTTACGTTGATAGCGGCACCATGGTCGATGGCTGGTCAACGGTTGGCTCGTGCGCCCAGATCGGCAAAGACGTCCACTTGTCCGGCGGTGCCGGTATCGGCGGCGTGCTGGAGCCCCTGCAGGCAGGACCGACAATCATCGAAGACGGCTGCTTCATTGGTGCCCGTGCCGAAGTCGCCGAAGGGGTCGTCGTTGAGGAAGGCTCCGTTCTCGGGATGGGCGTTTACATCAGCGCTTCGACCAAGGTTGTCGACCGGGCAACCGGCGAAGTTCACTATGGCCGGGTTCCTGCCTATTCAGTTGTCGTTTCGGGTTCCATGCCATCGGACAAGACAATGGCGGACGGAAACACCGCGCCCAGTCTTTATTGCGCCGTCATCGTCAAGCGCGTCGATGAGAGAACCCGGGCCAAAACCTCAATCAACGAACTCCTCAGGGACTGATCCATGAGCACCATTGATCCGCTTGCCTTAAGCGAGGCCCTGATCCGGTGTCCCTCAATCACGCCCGAAGACGCGGGTGCCCTGAATGTCCTTGAAGAAGCTTTGACCGACATTGGCTTCACATGTCACCGCTTGTCCTTTACCAAGGTCGGCACCCCGGATGTTGAAAACCTGTACGCCCGCATTGGCACAGGCGGCCTTAATTTCTGCTTCGCCGGACACACCGATGTGGTACCCATCGGCGATCGTGACGACTGGAGCGTTGATCCCTTTGGCGGCCAGGTCCGTGAAGGTGTTCTTTATGGGCGCGGCGCATCTGACATGAAGTGCGCTATTGCCTGCTTCGCCGCCGCCGCGGCGCGATTCCTTGAACGCCATGGCAATGAATTCGATGGATCAATCAGTTTTTTGATCACCGGCGATGAAGAAGGTCCTGCGATCAACGGAACCCAGCGGGTTCTCGACTGGATGGGAGACGAAGACGAAACCATCGACGCCTGTCTGGTTGGTGAGCCAACCAGTGTGGATGTTCTGGGTGACACAATCAAAATCGGTCGGCGTGGTTCTATGAACGGGCATCTGACCGTCTACGGAACCCAGGGTCATTCGGCCTATCCGCACCTTGCCGATAACCCGGTTCCGGTGATGGTAAAAATGCTCAACGCCCTTGACGGCGAGCATCTGGACGATGGTTCAGAGCATTTTCCCCAGTCAAACCTTGAAATTGTCACCATCGATGTCGGCAACCCGGCAACCAACGTGATTCCCGCGAAGATCGAAGCCAGTTTCAATATCCGCTTCAATGACGGGCACATGGGCGTTGGTCTGGAGCAACGCATGGAGCAGATTATTGAGGCAATCGCGGCCGAAAAGGACACCCGCTATGGGCTGGAATTTACCATTTCAGGCGAAGCTTTCCTGACTCCGCCGGGCCCCTTAACCCAGATCATCGAAAAGGCGATCAAGGATGTAACGGGCAACAGCCCCGAACTGAGTACCAGCGGTGGCACTTCGGACGCACGCTTTATCAAGGATTATTGCCCAGTCGCCGAATTCGGGTTGATCAATGCGACCGCCCACAAGGTCGATGAAAATGCCGCCGTCGATGACATAAAGACGCTTGCCGAAATCTATGACGCCGTGCTCGAAGGCTACTTCAAAAAATAATGGCTGCCCCTCCCGGTGAAACGACCAACGCGCTCATTGGCATTTTCCGCCTCGCCCGTCTTGATCCGACAGGCATCGAGTTTTTCAGAAACACGCCGGGGGCTTTCTGGCGTTCATTCAAAGTCGCCCTGATCATCGCCCCGTTTTATGCGGGCCTGCTGTCCATGCGCTACGCCATGGGTGAAGTGTCAACACCGCCGCTGCGCTTCATCGCCGTTGAAACTATCGCCTACACAATTGCCTGGCTGGCCTTCCCGGTTATTGTCGAGCCCATCAGCAGGGCCATGGGGCGAAGCGATAAATATATTCGCTTCATCATCGCATACAACTGGGCCAGCCTGTTGCAGAATATGCTTTACCTGCCACTCGCCATGTTGTCAGTGACCGCCGTTCTGCCACCGGACAGCGGCGGTGGTTTTGGTCTGATCGTTTTACTGGTGATTATGGGTTTTACCTGGTTCATCGCCAGGACGGCGCTGGAAATTTCGGCCGGTCGTGCGGCCGGTCTCGTCGTCATCGACTTCACCATCAGCCTGCTGATTAACGGTTACGCCGAAAAAATGCTCTAGACCCCCACAATTGACGCCAACCAGGCGATGCCGAGGAAGGTCAGCAGGACAGGGGAAGTCAGAAGACCTGCAAAACTGAGCAACATGCCAAAAATGCCCCAGATGATCTGACCCGAAAACAGGGCGATGATGCTGGCCAGAAAGGCGAGGGGAACAAAAATGTAACCGGTGGTGAAAATTCCCGCGAGCGCCAGACCAATTGCGAAGTAACCGGCAATCGGTGCCGCGTCCTGCTGCGGCGGCGGCGGTACTGAATTATCATGGCCGTTATTTTCAGACGGCTGCAAACTCAGTTTGATGTCTGACATTTTATTTCCCTGAATAATTGATCGAATTACTTTAGTAACTTACGCCTGTCAAATAAAGCCCGTCGGGTGGGGCGGTCTCTCCGGCGGCACGCCTGTCACGGGCATCAAGGGCGGCTTTCAAGTCAGCTGTCGTCCATTTCCCCGTTCCCACCCACTTCAGGGAACCTGTAAAATTGCGCATCTGGTGATGCAAGAACGAACGCGCCTGAGCGTGAATCAGAATCATCTCGCCCTGTCTTTCCACTTGTAGAACATTCAACGTCTTCAGCGGTGTGTCGGCCTGGCAATATGTTGCCCGGAAACTGGTAAAATCGTGTTTACCGATGAGCACCTGGGCGGCCTCATGCATGGCATCCGCATCCAACGCCACTGGAATCCACCAGCAGCGCCCCTTGTCAATGCTGAGCGGCGCCCGCCGGTTGATAATCTTGTAAGTATATGAGCGTCCTGTGGCGGAGAACCGGGAATGAAATTGATCATCAACCTGGGTCGCCTCAAGGACAACAACAGGAACATTTCTGAGATGATAATTAAGAGCGTCCCGCACCGTGTCAGCGGTATAATCGCCCTGAAGATCGAAATGACCAACCTGACCCAGGGCGTGAACGCCCGAGTCCGTGCGCCCGGCACCGAAAACCCGTGGCGTCTCGCCACTGAACTCTGTGACCGCTTCCTCCAGCGCCTGTTGAACGGCAAAACCGTTTTCCTGGCGTTGCCAGCCGACGAAGCCTGAGCCATCGTACTCGATCGTTAATTTAAAGCGGGCCATATGCGTAGTATTGTCTTGTCTGAAATCAATATCAGAATGGTTATAAATGATAATTCCCCATTCAAGTGAATAGTTTGTTATGCATGACTATCAAACGGGGAATTTGAGAACGAAATACATGAACAGCAGCAATGATATCCGCGACAGTGACAGGGATGCGCTTCATATCCTGCCACTGTCGATGTTGCCGTTTGAAACACCGGGGCTAAAACGCGCCCGGATGATCAAGAACGTGCGCCTGGAAAGCGTTATCGAACTTTTTTCAGAAGAAGGCACCGGCAGCGGCCAGATGGATATCCGCGATATCGGCCAGGAATTCGGCTGGCCCGAAAACCAAATCCATCCCGATCTGGTCATGCTGCGCAAACTGGCGCTGCTGCCCAGCTTCGACGTCTACAGCTTGCGGATCTCGCTTCGCCAGCAGGGCATCGATGTGGAAAACCAGGACGCCCTAAAACTTTCAGAGGCAAAAACCCGTGATCTGACCGTCTACATGACCGGCTTCACCCACGCGCTGATTAAGGAAATTTATGGCTCCAGCGATATCAATATCGAAAATTTCAACGATATTATCGCCTTGTTCCGTGACCCTGATATCAAAAAGGCGAAGGAACAGCTCGACGTCATGGCGACAAAACTAGGCATCGGCCTGGCTGACATTCCCACCTTCCTTGAAGACTACGGCGACATCTTCCTGTCGCTTTCCTATTACCGGCAATCCCTTGATGAAATCGAACCGGTGATTGAGGAATTTCTGGGCTCCATGGATGAGATTCGTTCCAACTGGCAGTTAAAGCAGGATCAGAACCTGATGCGGACCTGCAGGATGTTACAGTCGACGATCAACGAACTGATGGCCGAAATCACCGGCCGGTTTGAAAATTTCGAGCAAGGCACAAAGGAATTATGGAACGATATTTCCGCCAAACGCTTCCAGCGGGTGAAGTCCCTGATCGAAAGCTACCACACCACCATCGGCGGCGTGTTGTGCGCCCTTAGTGTCAAGATTGACGCCTGGCACACGCTGTTCCCCAACCATGACACGGGCGGCCCGGTCAAACGCGCTGAATTTATCATGTCGGAAATGAAACAGGGCATCGAGAATATTCAGAAAATAGAAACCTCGGCACCCATGCTGGCCGGCCTCGATGATGATGAAGAAGACGAGGAAGAAGAACCCTAAGTCAGGATTGTTCCGACAGGAAGGTCGAAACCGCGCAAAAAATCCCCCCCCGCCATCGCGCCGCGTCCCTGCTTTTGCACCCGCAGTAATGTCAGAGCATCCTCCGCGCAGGCAATGCTAGGCAACCCGTCAAGAACCTCACCGACCGCACCCGATTGCCCACTTACCGCCGCCGCCAACACCTTGATGCGGGTTCCGCCGTGTTCAAACCAGACCCCCGGCCAGGGATTTAGCCCCCGCACCCGGCGTTCCAGTTCTGCCGCGGGCAAACTCCAGTCCAGGCGGCCCTCTGCGCGATCCAGCTTGGTTGCGTACGTAACCCCTTGCTGGCTTTGCGGGGTAGCCGTGAGATTATTCTTCTCAAGCGCCTGAACAATCAGTTTGGCCCCCAGATCGGCAAGCCGGTCATGAAGGTCCGCCGCCGTTGTCTGGGAGGTGATCGGGGTTTTCTGGGCAAGTAATATCGCCCCCGTATCAAGCCCCTCATCCATGGCCATAATGGTAACGCCGCTTTGATCGTCACCGGCAATAATAGCGCGCTGGATGGGCGCCGCACCGCGCCAGCGTGGCAACAGCGAGGCGTGAATGTTAAGACATCCCAGCCGGGGAGCATCAAGTATGGGCTTCGGTAAAATCAGCCCGTAAGCAGCAACAACACAGGCATCGGCCTTCAGGTCGATAAATGCCTGCTGCTCTGCCACATCTTTCAGGGACTCAGGCGTCCTGACCTGTAAGCCGTGTTCAAGGGCGAAAGCGTGAACCGGACAAGGGGTTTCCTTATGGCCGCGACCGGCTGGCCTGGGCGGTTGGGCATAAACACAAACAATCTGATGTCCGGCAGCGATAAGCGCCTGCAGGGCAGCGACGGAAAAATCCGGACTGCCCATGAAGACCAGGTTGAGCCTGCCTGTCATCCCGCCGCTTCCTGCTTTTTGATTTTCGTGAGCTTGCGCAAGATCATGTTTCGCTTCAGGGCCGAGATATGATCGACGAACAAAATACCGTCCAGGTGATCAATTTCATGCTGGATGCAAACGGCGAGGATTCCTTCCGCTTCCATTTCACGAATTTCATTTTCATGATCAAGGTAGCGCACCCGCACACGCTGCGGGCGGACCACTTCGGAATATTGCTCGGGCAAAGACAGGCAACCTTCCTCATGGACCTGATCATCATCGGAAACGTCAATGATTTCAGGGTTGGCCATGCGTATAGGCCTGGGTTCCTCTTCCTCTTTGGCCGTATCGACAACAATAACGCGTTTTTGCACACCGATCTGGGGTGCTGCCAGACCAATGCCACGGGCAACATGCATACTGTCAAGCATATCGTCCATCAGCGTGCGGATCTCGTCATCCACCTGCTCGACGGACTTGCTTTTAAGTTTCAGGCGCGGGTCGGGCGCGACAATGATCGGATAGACAGTCATAAATTTTCAATCAGTTGTTTTCAAATCGAGGACAATATTTCAGAAGCCCAGACCATAGTCCAGATTTAGGGTTGCGCATCTGTAGGCTTTTAAGTCGGAAAATGGACATTAATATGTTTTTTACAACGATAAAATTTTTCCAAATACTAGGGAAATGTTAGTTTATTGGGGGGATTAAGATGAATTCAGCAGACATGGAAACAGCGCGTCAACACGCGCTGGAGCAAACGGTTGGCGGCGCCCCTGCACGAACCGGAAATCAATTTTTTGGCGTCGGCCCGATCACCGATATGACGGTGGATGAAGTGGACGCACGGGCCCTGCGAAAAGAGTTTGAGCGCTGGCTGGAATCCAATTACCCAAAGTGGGATGACAAGGGCAACGTCATAGGCAATTTCACAACCGCCGAGCTTGGCCGCGGAATGCACCGTGGCTACCCGGCTGATAAAGTGCTGCTTGATATGATGACCGAAATTCATCGCTATTTTGATTTTCATGCCAGCATTAAAATAGCCGTTGGCCTTGGTGGCGGTCACAGTGGCTTTACGGTGGCGGCGCTGCATCTTGTCTCGGCCAACAAGGAGGATCAGCATATTTTTGTCGATACCCCCAAGCCGGAAACCGAGATTGCCAAAAAATCAGGCTTTTTTCGCCAGTCCTGGGGCGCCCAACTTACGGAAATGATGAAATATTCAGAAAACGGCGATGTCGGACGGCTGCATTTTTCTGATCACGAAGGCACTATTCCGTCAGCCGAAACCTTAAGCGAGATGGGCATTAAACTGTTCTTCGGGGTCGGTCACGAAACAACCGGGGCGACCACCTATACCCAGCAGGAAATCAAAAACCTGCTTGCCTGGATCGATCTTAATCCTGAAGACCATCACGCTGTTATCGATGCCACATCAATGTTGGGGGCGATGCCCTGGGACACCGATGTGGTCGCCCAGGTGATGAGCAAGTGTTGCATGTTCACGCCATTTCAAAAGGCCATTGGCGGGGTTTCCGGGTACTTTATCTTTTCCATGACCGCCGCGGCCATGGCGATGATTGACGACAACATGAAAGAGCCGTCATGGGCGATCCCCAGGCAGCTTAAAATTGCCGTTCCCACGGACCCGAAAATGCCCCTGAGCAGTGACATCACGACCAGCCTTGGCCCGGTCTATGACCCTGCCAACAATGTCATGATGGGCGGTATTATCAATACCTTCAGCACCCTGGCCTTTGCCGAAACCACTTTTGCCATCCTCCATAACGAAAAACAAATTGGCGACGTTAAGACCCTTAACGCCCGGGCCATGGAAAACCGGCAGTTTGTCTCTGACTGGGTCGATGCAAACCCGCTTTTTGAACTGGGTGTCAAAAAACCGCAATCACGAGGTGCTGCCGTGACTCTTCTTAAAATCACCGATGCCGATATCAGCGACCCGGATATGCATGTGCGTATTATTGCCGAAAGTAAGAAAATTCTTGGCTACGAAGGTCTGACCCATCCGGGTGGAGATCATGAGAAAGGCCTTGATGTCGCCCGTTATGTGAATGCCTTCCCCGGCACCGACGGCGATTACCGGGCCTGGATCGGCGGCATTCGCCCCAATTCTGATGTCAAAGCCCTGCTGGAAAATCTTGAATATTGTTATCACCGGGCAAAAATTCTGGTGCTCGAACAGGAGCTTGAAAAAGACGGCAAGACTTTCCCCGCGTCGATGTCGGCTTCCGGGGGGGCGGGTAAATCCCGCTGCGATGACCCGGGGCGGGCCTATAAAATCCTTATCGCCGACCTTGTCGGTATGCGCCCTGATGATCAGGGTAATCCTGATTTCAGCGAAGCCAAGGCCCATATTGAAGGCCGTGGTGGCGTTTTTCATGAAGGCTCGCAAAAAGACACGGGCAGCCTTGAAGGCGGCAAGTTGCATTTCTTCTACGAACCGTCCCTTTGCACCCAGGACGAACTGCTGGCCGCCACAGATCAGGCCCAGTACGACGCCGTCATTGCTGCGGCGACATTCCTTCCGGCTGCCTCACAGTTTGAATATGGCGGTGTCCGGATGGGTGCCGGCACCGGCAATATGGGATCCGACAGCTGGGGTGGCGGTAATGGTGCGGGCGGTTCCGCCGCCCTCATGAACACGCCGAGTTTTAACTCGCGGACAACGGCGCAAACGGCAATCAAGGCACTGCTTAAGGTGATGCCTGATTTGCGGGTTGAGGAAATGCACAATCGGGTTGTCGAGGGCAATTTCGACACCGGCAAAAATCTTGTCGAATATCCAACCAGCAAGATCGAATGCAAGACCATCGCCATTATCGGCTTCGGCAATATCGGCCGCGAAGTGGCGAAACTGGCCAAGGCTTTGGGCATGACGGTCGTCATCTATGCCCGCGAGCGTCACAAGGAATGGATTTTGTCGGAAGGTTTTGGCTACGCCGAAACCATCAAGCAAGCAGCAACCGGCGCCGATGTCATCAGTCCGCATCTGGGTTTGGGGCCGTTTGATGCCGACAGCGGCTCGTTCGCCAATGAAGGACTGATCGATACCGGGGTTCTTTCGGTTATGAACCGGGGCGCGGTGGTTGTGAACTACGACCGGGGCGAACTTGTTTGTGCAAAATCCCTCGATGACGCCCTGAGCAGTGGCCAGGTCAGCTATGCAGCCATCGATGCAGATTTGTTTAAAGATGCCCTGACGGGTGAGCTTTCCGGTCCGATGGTGCCTTATCTTGAAATGTATCCCAGGCATATTGGCAAAATGGAACTTCTGCCCCACGCAGCGGCTGATACGGAGCACGTCTCACGGGTTGAGGCGGCAAAACAGGCCGTTGACCAGATTTATGACGTCATCCAGTTCAAGACTGTAATCAATCTGAAAGGCGACCTGCCGGAAGGCTATAGCGATGGCAAGTCGCTGACCGTTCACGGCGTTGGCAGCGTTACCCGCAAGGACATTGCAGGACTTTCCGCCGACACGTTGCAGGATATCCGCCAGTTGACCGAAGATCTTGCGACATTCTGGGGGGCGCTTGAGGCAACCAAAGACCTCGAGCGCCGGACTGACCTGATTGAAAGATACGCCAGCGAAGCAACAAAATCAGCCAACAAGCTGTTGTCGACATTCGCCGAAAACGGACTGCAAGGGCCGTATTACGAATAGCCAATACTGAGGCCAATATGAATATTAGGTTCATCTAATGTTCATATTGGTTCTGGCATTATCCCCTCTGTCAAATACACCCCCCTGATGGAGAATAAATCAAATGATGAAAATTACCACTCTGGCTCTTGCCCTGACCCTTGGTGCCGTGACCACGACTTCCGGTGTTGCCAATGCATCGGGTGCATTATCCTCTGCTGAATTTCAGGACATGCTCCGGAATATTCAAACCAGGCAGTCCGAACAGCGCGCTTCGATAAAGACCCAGGTTCCCATGACCAGTGTCATGTCGCACGACGATTTTCATGGCATGTTGGAGAAAATCCGGATGAAGCAGGCCAAACAGCGTGGCAACATCAAGCAGCTGGTTAGCAAAACCGGTGGAATGACGCACGCCGAGTTCCACAGCATGCTGACCAACATCAAGGTGAGCCAGGCGAAACAGCGCGCCGATATCATGAGCACGGTTCGCAGCCGCAACTAAATGCGAAACACCTGACAAGCGCTCAGGTATCGCCAGCTGAAAAAGGCCGGTCCCCTCGGGGGCTGGCCTTTTTTCGCCATTGGAGGGAAATCGCCGAAGGTTGCGAGAAAAATCAGGCACTCGCCAGTGCGTCACCCACGTTCGCCGCGCTCCGTATCCGCTCGGCGTAGCTCTGATCAGAGAATTCATTGGCGATGCCAATAAATTTCTGTTCGCAGGCTGTGAAAGCATCGAAAACATCCGGGTCGAAATGACTGCCCCTGCCCTTCAATAAAATGTCACGCGCCTGCTCATGGCTTAAGGCCTCCTTGTAGACCCTTTTGGAAATCAGTGCGTCATAGACATCGGCCAGGGCCATAAGCCGCCCGGAAAGCGGAATGGCGTCTCCCTTAAGTCCGTATGGATAACCGCTGCCGTCCCATTTTTCGTGGTGACTTAAGCTAATTTCACGGGCGAAGTGCAAAAAGGAATTCGACCCCAGTTCCTTTTCGGAAACCCGCAGCGCTTCCGCCCCAAGTTCCGGGTGGGTCTTCATGATTTCAAACTCCTCGACGGTCAGTTTGCCGGGTTTGAGCAGGATATTGTCAGGGATGCCGACCTTGCCGATATCATGCAGTGGGGCCGACTTGTAAAGAAGATCGATGTTTTCATCGTTCAACACGGCCTCAAAACGCGGGTGCCCCTTTAAGTGTTCGGCCAGCACCAGAATGTAGCGTTGGGTGCGCAGGATGTGGGCACCGGTTTCGTTGTCGCGGGTTTCGGCCAGTGAGGCCAGAGTCAGAATGGAAACATCGCGGGTGCGGCGGATTTCCTCGTTACTGTCACGCAAACCCTTGACCATGGCGTTGGTGTGAATGGCCATGACGCCGAATTCATCGTTGGTGCCGACTGGGACAAAGCCGTCCAGATCGCCTCGGGATGCATCTTCAAGAATGCCGTTTTCGCTTTCCAGGAAACCGCGCAGATTGCGCACATAGGAGTAAATAACATTCAGCACATGGGACAGTATCACGCCGATGACAAAAGCGATTTCACCCAAAATCAGCATTTGCGCAGTCTCGTAACTCATCGTGCGGCCAACTTCACGCAGCCAGATCAAATCCTTGTTAATGACCAGCACGACGACACCCATGATGGCGACAACACTGATTGAGGCAAACAGGCCCAGCTTTCCGGTCAGCGGAAAATAGTTTTCATCGACCTGCATGTGATGGCCGGTTTGCCTAAAATGATCAACCAGCTTGCGCTGCCATTCCAGGGCTAGATCAATGGATGCAAAAAATCCAAGTGTCGCCAGGCCGACGAGGATTTTCAGACCGCTTACCAGCGGGAAGCCATAGGTCAGGGTGTTGAAGATCATCAGGGAAACGCCGGAGGCCAGGAACAACCCGAATTCACATTTGAAAACCATCAAGGTCTGTTTCTGAAAAGCCGCCGGTTCGACGAGGCGGGCCCGCAACGGGCGGCGCAACGCATACTGTACGCCAAGGGCCAGTAAAATTGGCACCACCAGCTGGGCAACACTCAAGGTGTCGAGAAACGGGCATACCTGCACACCGTACACCGCTAATATAACTGTAGCGCTCAGGTAATGCAGGGCTGCACGGCGGGATGGTTTTTGATTTTCCACAGGGTTATCTATCCTAAAGAGGTCCGACAATTATTCTAACATATGGTTGAGATTTCAAAAATCTAATCATTCCCCTTCACAATTTTGTTATGCTTGGGCAAAGGATTCGTCAAACGGACAATTAAGCAAAATGGATACGCTCAGTCTGCTCATCGCTCTGCTCGCCCTCGCCCTTGTAATCGGCGCTGTCGTTGCCATGCGAACAGGTCAGGCAAGAGCCCATGATCAGGCCCAGAGACTTAGTGATGCACAGGCCGAACTGGCCGGCAGGCTGGCCCAGATGGGCGAAGCCCAGGCCGCCTCCCAAACCCAGATCAACATGACCCTGGAACAACGCCTGGACGCAGTTTCCAAGCGTATCGGCGATGGTCTGAACCATCACACGGAAAAAACCGACAAGACTATGAGCAACCTGCACGAACGTCTGGCCGTCATTGACGCGGCCCAGAAAAAAATCACCAGCCTGTCCGAACAGGTGGTCGGCTTGCAGGACATTCTGTCAAACAAGCAAGCGCGCGGGGCTTTTGGGGAAATTCAGTTGAATGATCTGGTTTCCTCGATGATGCCGCCAACGGCCTTTATTTTTCAGGCGACCTTGTCAAACAACAAGCGCGCCGACTGCCTACTGACCCTGCCCAACCCGCCAGGCTCTATCGTCATTGACGCCAAGTTCCCGCTGGAAAGCTATCATGGACTGAGAAACGCCGCCGATGAGACGGCCAAGGTACAGGCCGAACGGGCCTTTCGCGCCGATGTCCTGAAACACGTCAAGGATATCAGTGAGAAATATATCATCCCCGGTGAAACCGCTGAATCGGCGCTGCTGTTTTTGCCCTCCGAAGCGGTCTACGCAGAACTGCACGCCAACTTCCACGATGTCGTTGAAAAATCTTTCAAACACCGGGTCTGGGTTGTATCACCGACAACCTTGATGGCGACGCTACACACCATCCGCGCCATCCTTAAAGACGCCACCATGCATGAGCAGGCGGGTCTCATTCAGACAGAGGTCCTGAAATTACTCGAAGACGTCGGTCGCATGGATCAGCGAGTCGGCAGCCTTGAAGGGCACTTCAATCAGGCGGTTAAGGATATCCGTGATATCCGCATTTCCTCTGAGAAAGTATCCAAGCGCGGTAACCGCATTGAGGAAATGCAGCTTGGTGAGGATGCCGCCGACGAACAGATCCAGCAGCCGCATCTGGTTCCCTTACCCGGCGGCAAGGAATAAACAATCCCAATGCCGGTTAGTAAAAAGCGCAAAAAATCGTCAAACTCCATAGACCCGCAACCCGGGATGGCCCCAAAGACAGTCATCCATCGCTCGACCTTTACCACAATGGCCGGGATCGTCATTGCGCTGGGACTTGTTGGATGGATGATTTTCGCTGGCGGTTCCGGGGACAGCACCATTAAGGTTATTGTGCCGACCCTGACGGCGGCGGCTCAAAGCGGCGAGCAAACCTTCAACCGGGTCTGCCTGAAATGCCATGGCGACAATCTTGCCGGTTCGAAAAATGGGCCACCGTTGGTCGATCCCTTTTACCGCCCGTCCCACCATGCCGACGGGTCTTTCGTAAGCGCCATTACCCAGGGGGTGCGCCAGCATCACTGGAAATTTGGACCGATGCCTCCGCAACCTCAGGTCAAAGCCGCCGAAATTCCGAACCTGATTGTCTATATTCGGGAAATTCAGCAGGCCAACGGCGTCTTCTGAGAACCCTCACAACAATGTGAGATCACTGATATCCCCGCATCCGCTACTATCGCGCCCTGATGACTGAAAATCTGAAGCAAAAACGGGTCCTGATTACAGGAATATCCTTGAGCGTCCTGCTGGCAATGACCCTGCTTATGGAAAGCGGTACGCGCGCCCTTTTGTTCGCAATCGGACTGGCCATGGGGGTTGCGCTTTATCATGGTGCGTTTGGTTTTACCGACGCATACCGAAAACTCCTGAGTGAACGCGACATGACCGGCGTTGCCGCCCAGATGGTCATGCTGATAGCAGCAATGCTTTTGTTCGCACCCGTTCTGGTCCAAGGCAGCGCCTTCGGGCACGGGGTTTCGGCTGCGGTGGCACCGGTTGGCGTGGCCGTCGGCTTTGGCGCGTTCCTGTTCGGCATCGGAATGCAGCTTGGCAGTGGCTGCGCCTCAGGCGTGTTGTATACGGCTGGCGGCGGCAATGTCAGGGCCTTGCTGGTATTGGTGTTCTTCTGCCTGGGCGCTTTCTGGGGCAGCCTTGATCTGGGCTGGTGGCAACAACTGCCGCAAACGGGCGGCACCTCGCTGGCCCGCACGTTTGGCTGGGAAATTGCCCTACCCTTACAAATTGGTGCGCTGGCTCTGGTTTTTTTAAGCCTGCGACTGACTGGTTGGGTCCTGCGCCCGATAAACCAGTGGCAAGACGGTTTTTCCCTTACTGCCCTGCTCAGGGGCCCATGGCCGTTAATTCTCAGCGCTTTGCTGCTGGCCCTGCTCAACTGGGCGACGTTGCTTGTCGCCGGTCACGCCTGGTCGATCACCTGGGCGTTTAGTCTGTGGGCGGCCAAGACCGCCGTCCTGTTTGGCTGGGACCCCGCCAGCAGCGGCTTCTGGAGCGGTGGTTTCCAACAGGCGGCGCTGGCCCGTTCGGTGCTTTCTGACACCACTTCGATCATGAACATCGCCATCCTGCTCGGTGCGATGCTGGCCGCTGCCCTGGCCGGATCATATTACAAGCCCCTGCCCCGGGGACACAGGCCCTTGCTGGCTGCCATCCTGGCCGGTTTGCTGATGGGTTATGGGGCGCGCTTATCATATGGCTGCAACATCGGTGCTTTTTTCAGCGGCATCGCCTCAATCAGTCTGCATGGCTGGCTGTGGATTGCCTGCGCCCTGCCCGGTAACTGGCTGGGCATCGCCCTGCGGCGCCCCTTCCGCATGGATGTGGCCCCGGCTTAACCTGTAAAATGGAGACTCTAATGAAACGTTTGTTCATCCTAAGTGCTGTTCTCGCCACCGTGCTGGTCCCGCTCGCAACCCGGGCCGCCCAGCTTGTTGAATTGTCGCAGGCTCCCTGTCAGTTCCTCGACATCGAGATTGACCACGGGTTTAAATCCGCCGCCAAGGCCGATTGCGATGCAATCAACGCCAAGACGATGACGCAGCGTATGCAGACCGCCAGTGTTATGGAACTGAAAGCCGGCGACTATGTGTTTCGAGTCGAAAATAAAAACGTTCCCTACGAGCTTGGTTTCTGGCTCAGGGAAAAAGATTATGACTGGCGCAATCCGATCCACAAACTGACCAAAATCAGCGTTTCAGGCGGTGGCCTGACGACCGGTAAAAGCCGGGATTACGAAGTCACCCTGAAACCCGGCGAATACCTGTATTCCTGTCCCCTCAATACGACTCCTGATTACCGGCTGCTGGTAACAAAGTAACCAGCCGGAAGCCGATCAGAATGTGTTTGAGGGATGCGGCCCGGGAATGACGGGCGGCGGGACGGCAAATCCCGCAGCCCTTGTCATCCCAGGAACCGCCCTTGACGATGAAACGGCCGTTTCCGGCGGCCTCGCTCGTCCATTCAAAAACCTGTCCGCTGGCATCAAGCATCCCGAAAGGACTGGCGCCACTTTCAAAGCTGCCAACGGGCACGGTATCAAAAGGCCCCTGATCGTGTGAGTTCAAACGCCCAGGATCAAAGTCATCTCCCCATGGGAAGCGCCGCCCGTCAGTGCCGCGGGCCGCTTTTTCCCACTCTGCCTCGCCGGGCAATCGCCACAAATGCCCGGTTTTGCTGCTTAGCCAGCGAGCATAGGCCCGGGCATCGGCATGACTGACCAACACCACCGGATGGTGCTCTCGGCCCGGCGGCGGGTTTTCCCCCTGCCAGGAAAACTTGCCTGTTCGCTCAAACGGATGAATCAAGCCATATCCGGCCCAGGTTGCGGCATCGACTCCGGGCGGCACATATCTGCTTTCCCGGACGAAAACGGCGTAAGCGGCGTTGCTGATCACATTTCGGGTGATGGCGAAGGCGGCGACAGAGGCGTTTCCCCTGGGCGCTTCATTTTCATACCAGCGACCCTTGCGGGTGGCGCTGTGACCATAGGCTTTCTCGTCTAACGCATAAGCCGCCTGCCGTTCGGCGCGGTCCGAGCCTTTGATAAACGAACCAGCGGCGATGGGGATGGTTTCGGGTGCGGTGAAACCCTGGCCCCGGGCCGGGCCGGTCATTGGCAACACAAAGAGCGTCACGAAAAAGAATATTGCCAACTTGCGTACTAATAAATTCATGGACCTGATTAAACGCCGGAAAATCCTTTTTGAATGTCACAAATATGTGAAGAGCTGTGATTGGATTAAAACCGCCGGTTTTGTCATTTTCCCTGAAGTCAGTTTATTGCTTTTGACAAAAAGAATATTAACAGGAGGTCGCGACCGTGAAATCCCTTGAAGTGAAGCTTTTGTCTTCCACCGTTCTGCCAATCCTTATTGGTGGCGGTTTTGTATTGAGCGGCGCGCTGGTCGCACCGCAAGCGGTTCAGGCAGGCACTCCCGGCCTTGGCAATTTGAACCCGCCGGCAATTTCACGCGCCCAGGCCAACCTGTTGCAAAGAACGGCCTCAAGCAATCCCTGCAGCCCGTGTAATCCCTGTAACCCTTGTGCAGCAAAGAAAAATCCCTGCAACCCGTGTAATCCCTGTGCAGCCAAGAACCCCTGCAATCCCTGTAACCCGTGCGCGGCCAAAAAGAACCCTTGCAACCCGTGTGGCGCAAATCCGTGTGGCGCAAATGTCGATCCCAGGCTCGTCGTCCGTCCCAAAGGAACCATGCTGCACAAGGGTGATACGGCGGCACTGGTTCGTGAAGGTAAAAAACTGTTCATGGACGACAAGCTGTCGACCAATGACATGTCCTGTCAGACATGCCACGAAGGTCTTGAGGCCTTTTCAAAGTCCTTTGCCAATCCTTTCCCGCACAAGGTCGACATGGCCATGGACACCAGCGGCATCAGTTCCGTCTCTTTGGATGAAATGGTTCAGTTCTGCATGGTCGTCCCCATGGAGGCAAAACCGCTAGCCTGGGATTCGCGTGAACTGGCGGCTATCACCGCCTATACGGCGACCTTGCAGCAAGCCTATATCGCCAGGGGCCAAAATCCCTGCAACCCTTGCAATCCTTGTGCTGCCAAGAAAAATCCTTGCAATCCGTGTAATCCGTGTGCGGCCAAAAAGAACCCGTGCGCGGCGAATTAATCCCTGAAACTTCTAACAGAACCTGAAATGGAAACCAAAATGTTCAAGACAAAACTGACCACCACCGCCCTTAGTCTGGCCCTTTTAACCGGCGTAGGTGCCACCATCACAATGGCACCGGCCCAGGCCGCATCAGACATTCAACTGGCCGCTGCCGGTTGTTCAAAATGTAATCCGTGTGCCGCCAAGAACCCCTGCTGCCCGCAGCACCCTTGCAATCCGTGCAACCCGTGCGCGGCCAAGAAAAAGAACCCCTGCAATCCGTGCGCAGCCAAGAACCCCTGCAATCCGTGCAACCCCTGCGCTGTTAAAAAGAACCCCTGCTCGGCTTCCTGAATAAAGTTTTCTCCGAAGAAAGCGGATCGGTGAAAAGCCGGTCCGTTTTTTTTGGCCATTTTTATAACCGCCCATATTTGCTAAAAGTAATCCATGAACAAGCCATCGCCACCCAACCTGAAAGACGCCTCCAGGGAAGACCTGGAAATCATGCATGAAGCAGGGCAGCAAATTCTGGAATGTTACCGGGTTCTGCAAAAATCTTCTGACAACATCGTCGGCGAAATCTTGCGTGGCAACGAGCCATTCGTTGAACTTGATCATTATCCGCCGGGCGATATTTATGATCCGGCCAGCCACAGCCAGTACTACTACCACGCCCACCGCGAAGGCGAGCATGGCCACTTTCATACCTTTCTGCGTGAGGACGGGATGGAGGCCGCCTGGCAACCCATCGAGCAATCACGTATGGACTATATGGATGAACGTGGCGACACCATTTGCCACCTGATCGCCATTTCCATGGACCCGGCCGGTTACCCGCTATCGCTATTCACCACAAATCGCTGGGTCACGGCGGAAAACTGGTACAGCGGCGAGGACACCATCGCCATGCTTGATCACTTCGAGGTTGACCTGGTGCCGCCATCCTGGCCCGTCAACATCTGGCTAAGCGCCATGCTGCGCCTGTTCCGTCCGCAAATCATCGACCTTGTCGGTGAACGCGACAAGGCCATAGAGCGCTGGCGTGCCGATCATCCAGATGAGGATGTCTTCGAAGATCGTGGGCTTGAAATCACTTCGGAGATGGCGATCTCGGTCGAAGACCAGATAAATACCCTCAAAAAAAGCCTTGAATTAAAACGTATGTCGGGCCTTCAACGCGGCGCTTAATGTGCCTTCGTCGAGATAATCCAGTTCTCCGCCAATGGGTACCCCGTGGGCCAGCCCTGAAACCTTGACGTTACAATCGTTCAGGCGCTCGGCAATGTAATGAGCTGTCGTCTGGCCATCGACGGTCGCATTTGTCGCCACTATGACTTCCTGAACGACATCCTCGCGGGCTCGTTTGAGAAGGCCCGCGATGTTAAGGTCTTCGGGTCCGATGCCGTCAAGGGCCGACAGGGTGCCGCCCAAAATATGAAAGCGCCCACGAAAGGCCGGGGTCTTCTCCAGCGCCCACAGATCGGCGACATCCTCGACAACACAAATCAGCGCGTCGTTGCGTTTGGGATTGGTGCACACCCCGCAAGGGTCGCGGGTGTCTATGTTGCCGCAGGTTGAACAGGTCGTCAGGTTTTCCGCTGCGTCTTCAAGCGCCTTTGTCAGGGGTATCAAAAGCGATTCGCGACGCTTCATTAAATGCAAGACAGCGCGTCGCGCCGAACGCGGCCCCAGGCCCGGCAGTTTGGCCAGCAGCTGGATCAGGCTGTCTATTTGATTTTCAGCCATTAAAACGGCAGTGTCATTCCAGGCGGCAATTGCAGACCGCCAGTCAGTTCCGACATCTTTTCCTGCATTACCGTCTCAACCTTGCTCTTGGCGTCATTGAAGGCCGCCGCGATCAGATCTTCCAGAACCTCGACCTCATCTGCAACAATCAGAGACGGATCGATTTTGACGGCCCGGGTATCATGCTTGCCCGATAACGTCACCTCGACCATGCCCCCGCCGGAGGATCCCGTCACCTCGACTGTGGCTAATTCATCTTGCAGGGATTTCATTTTATCCTGCATCTGTTGCGCCGATTTCATCATTGCGCCTAGATTTTTCATGGACTCTCTCTCTGTGGTCTTCGATGCTGGGAATCTGTCGTCCACACTTTATCTCAGCTGAGGGTCCCATGCAGCATCAAAACCTGTTTGTTTTCGATATTGAGACAATTCCTGACACCGACACGGTCGCCAACCTGACCGGTTTTGAAGAACCCGGCGTTGTGGCCCGGCGCGAGGAGCTTGAGCGCTACCATCTGGACATCACCGGCGGCAAAAACCCGTTCCCCCGGCAGCCTTTCCATAAAGTCGTGGCGATCAGTTTTCTTGAAGCGGAAATCGGGCGCGACAGTTCAGGAGAATCCTATCACTTGCGCGAACTCAGGTCAGGTGGCGAGGCCGGGTTCGACGAGAAACAACTTCTGCAGGGTTTCTTCAGCTACTTTGAGCGCTTAAAGCCGCGACTGGTTTCTTACAACGGGCGCGGTTTCGACTTGCCGGTCCTGAAATACCGGGCCATGGTCCACGGCATTCAGGCTCCCTGGCTTTATGACGCCGGCGACAAATGGAACTCTTACCAGTCACGCTATTCAGCCGACTGGCATTGTGACCTGCTTGAGGTTTTGTCGGATTTTGGCGCTTCATCACGCGGCAAGCTCAACGAGATTTGCGCGGTACTGGGCTTTCCCGGCAAGTTTGGCGTCGATGGCTCGAAAGTTGCGACGATGTTTGACGATGGCAACGTTCAGGAAATTCGTGATTACTGCGAGACCGATGTGCTGAACACCTATCTGGTCTACCTGCGCCTGATGCAACACAAAGGCACCTTATCGACAGATAACTACAACCACGCCCTGGCCGATATCATCGCCCTTATTGAAGCCGAAGGCGAAGCGCGGCCACACCTTGCCGGATTTCTCGAGGCCTGGGGCGAAGCATCGAATAATTCGTTCATGCTTTAATTTTCCTTCATCACCAAAAAAGCGTCATTTCCGCCAGTTTTGTTATTGGTGACTTGTTAACCATTCTCCCGTATGTGTACTAGGAGGCAATAATATTGTGAGGGAATCATGACAGGGAATGTATCTACAATTGGATATGAAGGAGCTACACCAGAAGATTTTATTGCGACTTTGAAGTTGGCAAATATTGAACTCGTTGTTGATATTCGTGAATTGCCAATTTCTCGCAAAAAAGGGTTTGCCAAAAACGCCCTGTCATCAATACTTGAAAAAAGTGGTATAGGCTACGAGCACCTTAAAGGCTTGGGCGATCCTAAAGATGGACGAGAAGCTGCTAGGTCAGGGCGATTCGATGAGTTTCTCAAAATCTTCAATTCTCACATGAAGACTGAGGTCGCACGCACTGACCTCGATAAGGCTGTATATTTTACGACCCAAAAAAGGATTTGCCTTCTTTGCTACGAACGCGATTTTCAGATGTGTCACCGCTATATCGTTGCTGAGCACTTGTCTTCCATAACAGGTAAAAATATCCGGCATTTAGGTGTTCGAGAAGGGGTCTCTCGAAACAAATCCGCCAAAAAGGAAATTCTTGCAGCTTATGCCTGAAATATCGGGTGAGACAGAAGCAATTATTCTCATTAAAGCCGCACCTCAAGTCGGCGATACGCACGGCGAAACGGTCTGTTGCGCAGGGGTTGATCTTGAAGGGAATTGGCTAAGACTTTACCCGGTTTCATTCAGATACCTTAAGGATGGACAAAAATTCGGTCGGTGGGACAAAGTTAGCTTCCTCTGGTCTTCCCCAAGAGATGACCGCCGGGTAGAGAGCCGTCGCATTGATCAACAATCTCTTACGATCATTGGTGACTTGCCAAAGCGAGAGCGGGGGCAATTTCTAAATAGCCTAATCGTGACCAGCTTAAATAAGGAACGTGAAGCAGGAAGAAGCCTTGCTCTTCTAAAAGCTGATATCAAAGATTTTATTTATGAAAAAAAGACAGATGACGAAATCGCAAAAGAAACTGAGAAATTTAAATTAATTCGCGATCAGGCCGATATGTTCAACTCTAAGCCATTAATTCCTTATCGTCCTGCTCCCTATAAATTTAAGTATCGCTACGAAACTGACGATGGGCGGAGAGAAGGAACTTGTCAGGACTGGGAAATTGAGGCGACTTTTTACAAATGGTCAAAACTTTATGGAGAAGATGGGGCATTAGAACGCTTGGTAAATCGCTGGGGCAAAGAATACCCTGAGAAGGGCGTCTTCTTTGCCATGGGAACCCATTCACAATATCCTGATACGTGGCTGATTAATGGGATCATTCGATTTGATGAGGTCCCCCAACTCAGCTTATTTTAATTTAAATTCCCAAAATTTTAAAGAAACGGCGCTTCGATCCCTTCACTGGCGAAGGCGCGCTGGACGGCGTCCCGGTTGGTGATTTTCTCAAGCGTTGCACCCAGGTGTGTCATGTCCCGGGGCGACGTCTTCAGGGAGCGCCCGAAGCGCGCCACCATCAGAAGATAGTAATCCGCAGCGCTAAACGTTTCGCCCAGCAAGTACGGGCCGTTTTTGGCCAGGTGATGATCGATGATGGTGTAAAAATCAATCAGGCGGTTCTCGGCCGCTTCCTTGACGGCGGGGCCGCCATCCGGGTCGGTGGTATAGCGATCACTGTAATAATACATCAGGATATCAGGCTGGATGGTGTTGGTCAGGAACATTAACCACTTGTAAAAATGCGCCCGCTCAGGGGTCCCCAGAGCCGGAGCCAGACCACATGTGGGATGTGTATCAACCAGATGCAAGCAAATGGCGGCGGCTTCAAACAACACCAGGTCACCATCAACCAGAACCGGTATTCGGCCCGACGGATTAAGCTTCAGGTAGGCCGGTGATTTGTGGGCGTTTACGGAGCGATCGACCTGCGTTAGCTTGAAATCAAGTCCCAACTCTTCAAGGATGAAATGCGGCGCAAGGTTGGCGTTGCCGGGGGCAAAATGAAGTTCAATCATGAAATCCTGCTTTTAAATTGGGGAAGGATCAGTTTTTTGAACATCGTCAATAACTGCCCCCGGGAAGGTTTCGAGCACCGCCTTGACCAGCGGATGTTCACTTGCCTGGACCCGTTCGGATGCCTTGGCCGCGTCCCACTGCTGTTGCAGGGTCGGGGTGCCCGCTTCGTTGGAAACGGTGACGATCCAGCGCCGTGATGTATTCTCGCTGAGGAATTTGGCCATCTCGTATGGAAGTTCACGTTTGCCATGCTCGCCCAACCCGACTTCGATCCGGCCCGGCTCGAAATGAACCAGATGAACGTTGTTGATGATGTTGGCGCGCAAAATGGCTTCGCGTTTTTGATCGGCAAGTTCCGCCACCTGTTGCAGGTTCTCAGGATCGCTCGAGCCTGCTTCAAGGAGCGGTTCGGGTTCAAATTCCGGTTGCCGTTTCAATGCCTGAACCTGATCACCAACGGGCAAGGCCGCAGGTGGCTGTTCAGGTGGCGTCGAAGGCGCCATTGCGGCGGGCGCAGCAGAGGGCGCGGCGGCAGCTTGCGACGGCGCTGCCTGCGTTACACTTTCGCCCTTGTTGTCCTCCATGGCTTTCAAGGCGTCAGCCGGGGTCGGTAAATCGGTTACGTAAGCCAGACGCACCAGCACCATTTCGACGGCCTGTACCGGCGAGGGCGCATTTCTCACCTCGGCCAGGCCTTTAAGCAGCATCTGCCATGCCCGGGCAATGGCCGCCATGGATAATCTTTCTGCTATGTCCTTGCCACGGACCCGTTCCATTTCCGGGACACCCGGATCATCCGCGACCGCCGGCACAATCTTGATGCGGGTCAGCCAGTGGGTAATGTCGAGCAGGTCTTCAATGACACTCGTCGGGTCGGCGCCTTCCCTGTAGAGCTGGCCAAACAGGTCAAGGGCGGGCGCGATGTCACCTTTCAGTACCGCCTCCAGCAACGCGAAAGTCTGTGAGCGGTCGGCAAGGCCCAGCATGTCCCTGATTTGCTGCTCGTTGACCTCGCCCGAGCCATGGGCGATGGCCTGATCGAGCAGGCTTAAACCGTCACGGACCGAACCATCGGCGGCTCTGGCGATCAGGCTTAAAGCCCCTTCATTAACCTGCGCCCCTTCTTTTTGGGCAATGCCGGCAAAGTGACTGGTCAGGGTTTCGGTGTCGACCCGCCTTAAATCGAAACGCTGGCAACGACTGAGGACCGTGACCGGAATTTTGCGGATTTCCGTTGTCGCGAAGATGAATTTGACATGTTCCGGTGGTTCTTCCAGCGTTTTCAGCAGAGCATTAAAGGCGTTCTTCGACAGCATGTGCACTTCATCGATGATATAGACCTTGTAGCGGGCCGAGGTCGGCCGGTAGCGCACCCCTTCAATCAGCTCGCGAATGTCATCGACACCGGTGCGGCTGGCGGCGTCCATTTCCAGAACATCAACATGGCGGTCCTCTGCAATCGCCGTGCAATGCTCGCATATTCCGCAAGGAGTCGCCGTCGGGCCGCCAGTGCCATCCTCGCCAGTGCAATTCAGCACCCGGGCGATGATACGCGCCGTTGTTGTTTTACCAATGCCGCGAACCCCGGTCAGAATAAAGGCATGTGCCAGTCGGCCCTGCTCGATGGCGTTGGTCAGGGTGCGGACCACGGCTTCCTGGCCGATCAGGCCCTCGAACGACGTCGGACGGTACTTGCGGGCAAGAACCGTATATTCGTCAGTTTGTTCGGGCGAGGTCTGATCGGTCATGTGCGATACGAATTTTTTATTTAGGTGGGAGACCGGACGGGCGACCCGAACCGAATCTCGTTACGGCTGCTTCCTTCCGGATCTGACCGGGTTGGCGAGCAGTTCGTCCGCCGCCGATCTCCCGGTCGCATTATAACAGTTCAGCGGGCGGGTCGGTCAATTGATTCCGGGCCACTTTAGCGTTGCTGGATAAAAATATCAGCCCGCCCCATCAAACTGGTCCTCGCCAGCAGCCCCTCCGGAGCCCGGATCTGTAATAACGACGTCGGGCGGGTCGGAATAGATATCGGCAGGCGGTCCATCAATGGACTCGTAACCGTCAGGCAAAACCAGTGGTACCTGGGGCTGCAACGGGGTGGTGTGGCTCGGCGTTTCGGGCAACAATTCCTCAACAAACATTTCTTCATCATCGTCAAGAGAAACCCCATCAGTTTTTTCCGGGGTGGGATCAACAACAGGCGTGTCTTCCATCTGCATGGGGATATCGTCCGCATCCATGTCCGTGCCAAAATCAAGCGGCGCAGGTTCGGAAGGTTCTTGCACCGGGGCGCTGACCACCGGCAAATCCGGTGCTGTCTCAGGTGTCGGCGGTGCCTGATCAAGTGATGGATCCTCGAACATGCTATCAACGGGATCTGTAGGGACTGCGGGTTGATCCGGTTCGGGCTGCAAAGAAGGGTCCTGGAACAGGCTCTCGACCGGCTCCCCGTCCGGCGCCGGTTCAACCGGAACAGACGGTGAGGCATCAATGGGTTGCTCAGGGGCTGGATCATCGAAAAGCCCGCTCGGTGGCCCGGTAGACGGCGTCTCCTGATCATCAAACAGCCCACCCGGCGATGGCGCGGGTTCTTCCTGATCGTCGAACAAGCCCGTTGGTTTGGTTTCTTCCGGGGCTGCTTCAATCGGTTTACGCTCAAATAGCTTAAGATGGTCAAGCGGGGTTAATGTTAATTCCCTGGGCGGCTCGATGGTGATGAAGCCGCCAGCGCTACCAACCATCGCCAATGAAAACATCAAGGAATTGTCTTCGAATTCGTAAGAGCCGTCCCGAACCGCAATGAGGCGAATTTCCATTGTCTTGCCAGCCGGGATCGAAACCCCCTTCAGGCAGGAAACTTTTTCAAATTTTCCACCGTCAACCCTGACCCCGGCAACGGCGACGGCCTGAAAGAATTCCATGGCCCGGAATGTATGACCAATATCATCGGCATTTTCTATAGTCAGCACATAGGAACGATCCTGCAGCAAGCCCATATAAACCGGCAAAAAATCACCCTGACGAATGCGCAAGTTGAGCTTACTGGCCTGTTTCCAGTCGACACCCTGCAAATACTCGCCGTAAGCCGTCGTACACCGACCGCCGGTAAAGACGGAATTTTCCGGGTTGTAAGCGCACGAAGACAGGGCGATCAACGCGAAAAACAAGGCGATGGGCCGGGAAGCCAGCATCCGAAAGACACACTCCGCTTGCACGCCCCCAACTGCCCTTAAGGATGCGTCCGTTAACAAGGTGTTAAGAAGTATCAATTGAGGCGGATCAGACCAACATAAAAATCAATTTAACCAAGATGTTAGGTGTATTTTTTGAATCAACGTTTTAAGCTCAATCCTGACGTGCGAAGATGGTAAAGCAAAAATTCCTTATCAGATCAGACGGTTACCATGCCCAAGCCCATTTATTACACCAAAAATCGCCTCCTCAGGAAGCCGGAAAATTTTTCAGACCCACAGTGGATTGAACAACGCTTACACGACCGAAATACCAGAATTATCCCGGTTTGGCGCAACCGAAACCTGGTTCTGGGCCACGATTCGCCCACCGCCATCACCATGAGCGGCGACCACGGGCGGGGTTTGCTCGAAATCGCCAGTCAAATTGCCCTGTTGGGAATTGATGCAGACGAAACCGGCTCGCCAACTGAGCGTGCCATTTTCGCCGTCGACGTCTCGCAGCATGAGCTGCCCGATCTGAGTCCGATCATGGGAACGGCGGAATTTGTCGATTTGCGACGGGTCGGCGTCCTGATGGACGCCCACGAAGGCTCACTTTTGTCCCACGCCCGGGGTTTGATGTACTGGCACCGCCATAACTGTTTTTGCAGCGAATGCGGCTCCCCAACCGTTGCCGAGGAAGCCGGTCGCATTCGTCGGTGCAGCAATGCACTTTGCAGCCGCATCCATTTTCCCCGCACCGACCCTGCGGTCATCATGCTGGTGACCCGGCCGGGACCCGATGGTGGCGCCTGTCTTTTGGGACGGCACGAGAATTTTTCCGTCGGCATGTATTCAACCCTGGCAGGTTTCGTCGATCAGGGGGAAACGCTGGAACAGGCGGTCACCCGCGAAGTATTTGAAGAAGCAGGCATCCTTGTTGATAGGGTCGAGTACCGGGCTTCTCAACCGTGGCCGTTTCCGGCTTCGCTGATGTTGGGATTTCGGGCCCGCGCCCTGACCTTCACTATCGACACCGGCAGCGATGAATTGGAAGAGGCCCACTGGTTCACCCGCGACCAAATCGCCCGCTTTCCAGACAAGGGGCTACGCCTGTCACGCAAGGATTCCATTTCCTACAATCTTATTAAGGACTGGCTGGATGAAGACGTTTAAGGGTGATCGGCTCTAGTCATTTTCCTGGCGGAACGGATGGGCCGGAAAAACGCCGAGTATTTTCACCCATGAGGTGAAAAAACCAAGCTCTTCCATGGCCAACTCAACGCTAATATCACTGCAGTGGCCCTCAATTTCCGCGTAAAACTGGGCCGCGTAGAAATTACCATCAACCATATAACTTTCCAGCTTCGTCATGTTGACGCCGTTGGTGGCAAATCCACCCATGGCCTTAAAAAGGGCCGCCGGGACGTTGCGCACCTTGAAGACAAAGCTGGTCACCCAGTCGCCGCTACCGGCGGGTGGAAAATCAGCTTCCCGGGTCATAATCCGGAAACGCGGGGGGGTGGGGTTGGCGGCCTCGCTATTTGCGCGCCGGGGCTCCCGACCGGAAAATTCTCCCCCCCCGTCCGCTGCCATGGGGGCGGGGGGGCGAGCACCCCCCCTTGGGGGCATTTTTTCCCCGGCCGCCCGATCGGCGTAAACACACCGTTCCACGCCCCGCCCCC
>JACNJU010000153.1 GCA_014382375.1 Rhodospirillaceae bacterium | reverse complement strand
GGGTCAAAACTTACCGTTACCCAGAGCACATGTTTTCCCTGATATTTCCGATTCGCTCCGATACCGGACTTTTATGGCCCCTTAGAACTAATTTGAATACGTGTTGATTGGGATTTGCCATTTAAGGTTTCTGAGCGAATCCAAACAACGCTCTCTGCGTATCCCATTCCACTGGAAATGTTTCCATTAGATTGGCCAGCAACAGGCCCTTTGGCTGGCACCCATCCAGGATGGCTTCAACAATGTCCGGGGCCAGCAGTGTCAGGCGCAGGATGCGAGCCAGATAGGAACTGCTGACCTTCTCCTTTTCCGCCAATTGCCGGGTCGATGGCACCTGCCCGGATTCGAGCATCCGCTGCCAACGGCGGGCACGAGCGATGGCCTTGATCAGGGTATTGTCTTGTTTGGGCTGGGGTTGAACCCAGTCGCTCATGCCGTCCGGGGCAATGATCAGCTTGCGCCCGCCCCGGCGCTGAAAGATCATGGGCACGAATACTTTGATGGTTTGCCCGTCTCGGCAAAGTTCCATTTTCATGCGGCGCTCCTTTCCTTGTCATGTTCAATGGCCCGCAGTTCTTCGATGACGGTATCCAGGCCGTCGCCCCTGAACCGAATGTCGAGGCCCTCTGGTTCGAGGACCACCTTATCCACCATCAGGTGGAGAAGCCGCGCCTGTTCGATGGGGAACAACTCATCCCAGACTTCATCCAATCGGCCAAGGGCGTCCCTGACGTCGCGTTCCGGAATTTCCGCGCCCTCGGCATTCACTGAGCGCCATGTGCGGACAACCAGTTCCGGAGAGCGCACCAGGGCGCGCAGGTTACCGATGACGGCGGCTTCCACCTCACTGGCGGCAATGCTGCGCACCGGGCAAGTGCGGTGGCCGTTCTTTGAGGCCTTGAGGCAGAGGTAATAGCGGTATTGTTTTCCCCGCCGACGTGTGTGGCTCGGCGTCATGGCTGAATTGCAGTGACCACAGCGGATCAGGCCCTTGAGCGGCATGGGCATGGCGGCGCGGGTAATGTTGGCCCGGGATGTTGCGTTTTTAGCGAAGATGGAATGGACCTTGTCCCATAGAGCCCGGTCGATGATGGCGTCGTGCTCGCCGGGGAAGCTCTCGCCCTTGTGGACGGCCTCGCCCAGATAGACCCGGTTGTGCAGAAGTTTGTACAGGAAGCCCTTGTCGATGGGGCGTCCCTCGTGAATTCGACCTTTCTGCGTCACCCAGGTCTTGGTGCAATGACCATCCTTTTTCAGTTCAGTAACCAAAGTGGTGGCGGAGCCAATGCGAATAAACCGCTCGAAGATGTGCCGGACCAGGGCCGCTTCGGTTTCGTTGATGAGTAATTTGCGGTCTTTGACATCGTAGCCAAGCGGCGGTGTGCCGCCCATCCACATGCCTTTCTTGCGGCTGGCGGCGAACTTGTCACGGATGCGCTCACCAATAACCTCGCGTTCAAACTGGGCAAAAGACAGCAGGATGTTGAGGGTCAACCGCCCCATGCTGGTTGTGGTGTTAAACGATTGGGTGATGCTGACGAAGGTGACGTTGTGGCGGTCAAAAACCTCAACCAGTTTTGTAAAATCGACGAGGGATCGGCTCAGTCGGTCAATTTTGTAAACCACCACACAGTCGATGCGTCCGGCTTCGATGTCAGCGATCAGGCGTTTGAGGGCCGGTCGCTCAAGGGTGCCGCCTGAGAAACCACCGTCATCATAATAGTCCGGCACCTGTAGCCATCCCTCACGTTTCTGGCTGGCGATATAGGCCTCGCAGGACTCACGTTGGGCATCGAGGGAGTTGAACTCCATGTCCAATCCCTCCTCGGATGACTTGCGGGTATAAATGGCGCAGCGGATTTTAGGCGTCGGTTTTTGTGTCATTGCCCACTCCCTGGTTTGCGCAAGCCGAAAAACACAGGCCCCGACCAGCGGGTGCCGGTGATGGTCCGAGCGATGACTGATAGGCTCTTGTATTTGCATCCTTGGTATTCAAATCCATCGTCCAGAACCGTGACCTGGTGCTCGACACCTTTCCATTCGCGGATCAGCCGGGTTCCGGCAATGGGGCGGAATCCAGCTTTGCGTTTCATCCTGGCAGGATCAGCACAGGCAGGGTCGTTGGCCATGGCGTCCAGCCGTTCCTCGGTCTTCTCCGACACCCCGCCGAAGGCCAGTTCCTGGAGCCGATAGCCGAGCCGCTTGACCAGAAAAGATCGATTGTAAGGAGGTGCCTTGGTCTCAAAAAGGTCCTGCCACATCCGTTTCAGCTCATCGGTAGGCTTATCCGGTAGCGCCGCCACCTGGGCCATAACGCTCAAATTCATTTGCCTTCTCCATGGTCGTTAATGTCATGACCATGCATGCTCTGGGTGGCGGTGAAGTCCAGAGAAACGTCTCTCATTTCATTGGATTTGTTGGTTAATTTCCGATTTCTCAGACGCAGGACACCGGCAGCCAGAATATCAGCCACTTCGTCGAGGCGTTCTGCGGCATTCATATGTTCGGGGTTCAAAGCATTCATCACACATCGTCTCCAATGAGATGTATGATGACCTAAGGAGAACGATAAGATACAGTAAAAACAGATACTTAGAGAAGCACTGAGGAAACAAAAGCAGTTCAGGGTAACTGAGTGAAAATCAGAATTTTACAGCCGCCCCGGTTATGAGACAAAGATCACTCGATCCTTCGTGGTTCATCGACCTCCTCTGCTTCACCGGTATCTCCGTGCACTTCTTCCCGAATGACCTTCTCGGTGATCTCTGAGAGGTAGGTTGTCAATGCTGCGCTCAATTCTTCAAATTCTGGCCAAAGTACCTGATCAATAAAACTCTTGGGTGCCTTGATGATGATGCTTTGTCTGTGCATCCTTCGGTAGCGAAATGGTTGGAGGCCATAACGACGGCAAAGAGCAATGAACAGCTGGCGCGCCCATACGTCAGGGATGGAGAATTTTACCTCAATTTCTTTTTCTTTTCCTGCAGCTTCGCTTAGACGGTCCCGAATACGCTCAGCAGCTGCGCCAGCAGCAATTTTTTCGCCTTTCGTTGCTGCGCCTGCGAACAACGCTTCGATCTTGCGCAACTTTTCTCGAAGCATTTGTTCTGATGACATTTCGGATACCTAAACCCTTTTCCAAAAAACTTTATGCCAATGCCCAACGATAAAGCCCGATCACATTGATGATCGTAAATGTGCTTTGCAGGACGACAAGACTGGTCTCCCTGTGCATCCAGCCAACCCAGGCCCACAGAAGTGATGACAACAAAAACAGGCTGAAACCGTAAATAACCGCATCTATGTTGAGTGCTATTAAAATGGCTCCGGTCACACCTGTTGCCGTACCGATCCATTTGGCAGGGGTGAGAAACGAAGTTCTAAATCGGGTGTGCCTCATAGTTCCCTCGCAAACCAGCGAACCCGCCCGATGATATTGATTTCATCGGCGGTGCGCTCATAGGGGCTATAAAATGTGTTGTCAGAAATCACCCGAACCTTGGGCGGATCATTGTTGGGAACATGCTCAAGGCGCTTGGCCACCAACCCCATGCCATCATACAGAATGAAAATGCCCGGAGGCGTCGGCGCTCGCCGGGCCAAATCGACCAGGACAACGTCGCCGGAATGCAGAGTGGGCATCATGCTATCACCCTCCACATGCATGATGCGAAGGTCTGATGGGCTGGCCTTGAGATCATGAAGAATCCACGACCGCTGAAAATGATAGGGTTTTCCGTTTTCCACCTCGTCGGCAGTAATATTACCGCCACCCATGGAAGCCGTGACCTCGACCGAGGGAATCGAAACAAACGCCTCAGAGGGGTCTTCGATGATCGGTGATTCGCCTTCCACGTCCCCCATACCATGCAATAGCCAGTTTCTGTCGACTTTGACTACCTCGGCGACGTGATCGAGTTTCTCAAGATTCGGGTTTTCAGAGCGGCCCCGCATGATGTCGTAGACAAAGGTCCTGTTGATATCTGCAAGTTCAGCCACCTGCCTGGCATTTAAGCCAAGCTGCCTGCAACGCGCTTTGAGCCTGTCGGCCATGGTGTATTTCATCAGCTTATCCTCAGGGCTGTGGATTGTGTGGATTAAAAAGGATTGAATCATTCCCGTCAAGAAGATAAAACAAATAGCGAACATGCAAGCTTGTAGGGTGATAGAAAATGGCAGGGATCGAGAAGGAATATTTTACTCTGGAAGAGGTTGAGTCCTGCTGGGACATGCCTCGGCGCGATCTCGTATATCTTGCCGAGAACGGTTTACTCAAAGTCTCCGTGCGTCTTTATGGCATCCGCATTGAACGCGGTTCTTATGAGGAGATGGAAAATGGTCAGTGCTGCAACATCCCAGAAGAGCGCGTGTCGTTTCAGGGGCTGCAGGAGCTCCTATCTCGGGACGTTTATCGCCTATTCCACGAAGGGCAGATCAAAATCGATCAATTTGATGCTCCCGACGACCAGTATTGCCATGTTCTTCATCCTGAAGAAGGCATTGTGATCAAACAGGAAGAATTGGTTGTCAGCCGCACAGAGCGGGACCGGGTTGAGGCCAAACACGGCCTTGGCGGTGTTCAGCGAACGACGGAGATCTCCTTCAGGCATAAGAACGATTTTGCCGATGTTACGCTTGGAGAGCAGTCCTATACGTTGGGGCCAATCCAGGCCAAGGTCGTCGGTATTCTTTATGAGGCAGCGCAAACAGGCTCACCCTGGCGGTACGGTCAGGCTGTATTGGGAGAGGCTGGATCCAGGTGCACCCGAATATCCGACCTGTTCAAAGCCAAGGCTGATTGGCGCAAGCTCATTCAATCGGATAAACGTGGAAAATATCGCCTGAATATCAAATTTTCTTAGGTCCCCCAGCAGAACCACCGTTTTCCGGGCAGTATGACTGCACCCATCCCCTGACAGCCCCCTCTACATCCCCTTCCATCCCCCTGACTCTATCGGTTATATCCCCTTTCTATCCAGCACAGAGCCCGACGACAGAGCCGGTCTAGATCGTCATTCTCCCCCTAACGTTCAATCAAACGAAGGGGGTGGCCATGATCACCAAACACTTACACCAAGTCCATCTCGCGGAACGCTGGAACCTGAGCCCGCGCACATTGGAGCGCTGGCGCTGGGAAAAAATCGGTCCGCGTTACCTCAAACTGGGTGGTCGGGTTGTTTACCGGCTCGAAGATGTCGAGGCCTATGAGGCCCAGCAGGTCCGCAACACCGAAGGCTCAACCACGACTCCTATGCCGTTACTTAGCGTCGTGGGGGCATCATGACCACGCCCATTCCTATCTGGCGTGGATCCCCATCGCCATTCCATTTGCAGAAACTGGATGAGACCACGTTCTGCGCTTGGGTGGCTCAGGCCAATCCAGGCGACATCCTCGAATACCATCGCGGGTTTCTGTGCCTGGACCGGGGAAATCCTGAGCAGAAAAACAAAAATCCTGACCAGGCTCAACTCGATGAAATGTCCACACGGGCATTCGATTTAGCCGAGCGCGGATTTCTTCATTTGCTCCAGCAGCGCATCGGTGACGCCAGCTTTCGTTACCTGGCCATCGCTCGTTCCTGTCCGGAGGGGCAAGCCATCAACTTTTCAACTCTCATGATAGAGGAGGCAGCCTGATGAGCCTAAAAATTATCACCGCAAACGAACGCCTGTCCGGCGCGTCCGCCAAAACCACCATGGCGATATTTGGCCCCACGGGTGCAGGAAAAACCTCACTGCTTAAAACTCTGCCGCCTGCCGACACCCTGTGTCTCGATTTCGAAGCCGGTATGAAGTCAGTCCAGGACTGGAAAGGCGAGAGCATCTCCATCAGGGCATTTACCGACGCCATCGACATCGCTTGCCTGATCGGCGGTGTTAACCCGGCAGCGGATCCAAACGGGTTTTACTCCGAGGGCCATTATCAGCACCTGAGCCAGACCTATCCGGAGATGGTTCAGATGATCAATGACAAGCGGATTATCTTTGTTGATTCCATCACCGACCTGACCCGTCAGGCCATGGCCTGGG
>JACNJU010000152.1 GCA_014382375.1 Rhodospirillaceae bacterium | reverse complement strand
CCTTCCCACGGATCGGCTTCAAGCTGTTTCATACCAAGTGAAATGCGCTGGGTTTCGGCATTGAAGCGGATAACCTGAACATTCAGGGTCTGGCCGATTTGCAGGGCTTCGGACGGATGATTGATACGACGCCATGCAATATCGGTGACGTGCAGCAGGCCGTCGATGCCGCCCAGATCGACGAATGCGCCGTAATCGGTGATGTTTTTAACGACGCCTTCCAGGACCTGACCCTCGGTCAGGTTGGAAATCAGCTCGCCGCGTTCTTCAGCGCGGGTTTCTTCAAGAACGGCGCGACGCGAGACAACGATGTTGTTGCGCTGACGATCCATTTTCAAAATCTGAAACGGTTGCGGGGTACCCATCAACGGTGAAATATCGCGAACCGGGCGAATATCAACCTGCGAACCTGGCAGGAAGGCGACGGCACCCGAAAGATCGACAATGAAGCCGCCCTTGACGCGCCCGAAGATCACACCGTTTACACGCTCAGTTGCATTAAACGAGGTTTCAAGCTCGCTCCAGGCTTCTTCACGACGGGCCTTCTCGCGGCTCAGGCGGACGAGGCCTTCCTTGTCTTCATAGCGTTCGACAAAAATGTCGATTGTATCGCCAACATTAATGACCGTCTCCTGACCGGGAACGGCAAATTCCTTTAAATCAACGCGCCCTTCGGATTTCAATCCGACATCGATGGTCGCGGCGTCGCCGTCAACGGCAACGACAGTGCCTTTTACGACAGACCCTTCAAACGGGTTGCCAGCACCAAGTGATTCATTGAGGAGGTCGGCGAAGTTTTCGCCAGTATCGAACGGGGTTTCTTCTGTGCTTGCCTGATGTGCAGGAGCCATAATCTGGTATCCTTATAAAAAATATTCTTCCGGCCAGCCGGTTGGTCCCGGCGGTCTTTCAGCGGAAACAATTAAAACCACCCCACACCATGTGAGGAAGTCGTCTTCTCGGTCTTGTCTCAAGTGCTCCGGGTTTCGATGAAATCCAGCGCCGCAGCAAAAGCCTGATCGGCATCCAGATCACTGGTATCAAGCAGAAATGCATCGTCTGCTGCAACCAGTGGAGAGGCATCACGACCCGTGTCACGGGCGTCTCGTTCTCTCATGTCGTCCAGAACGCGGGCATATATAGCTTCGACACCCCGTTCCTGCAACTCTTTAAAGCGTCTTTTTGCCCTGATTTCTGTTGATGCGGAAATAAACAACTTCACATCGGCTTCGGGACAAACCACGGTGCCGATATCCCGACCGTCCAAAATAGCCCCCTGCCCCCCATATGGCGGGTGTTCCGCGAAGCTTCGCTGGAAGCTGAGCAAGGCGGCGCGGACCTCCGGCAGGGCCGATACCTTGGACGCCGCCTGGGCCACCTGATCGCTGCGCAGACCGTCAACCTCCAGGTCTGCGGGGATCAACCCGCGTGCCGCCTGACCGGCACTGGCGCTATAGGTTTTCGGGTCATCGGCGATTTCAACGCCAATATCGATCACTTTTCCGGCTACTGCCCGGTACAAAAGGCCGGTGTCGAGCAGTTCCAACTGAAAATGATCGGCCAGCCTTTTTGCCAGTGTTCCCTTGCCGGCTGCGGCCGGGCCGTCGATGGCGATAATCTTTGGGGGCGTACTCATCTCTTAAATCTCCTCAATATTGCCGCCAAGGCCGTTCATTTGTCGGGCAAAGCCGGGAAAACTGGTCTCGATGGGTTCGCCGTCATCAATGGTGACGGGCTCAAGGCTGACCATACCCAAAACCAGAAACGACATGGCGATCCGGTGATCGAGCTCTGTTTGAATATGGGCACCGCCCCTGGGCGGGGTGCCGGAACCGTGAATGACCAGATAGTCGTTCCCTTCCTCGACCTTCACGCCACAAGCCTCAAGACCTCGTGCCATACCGCCCAGGCGATCACTTTCCTTGACCCTGAGTTCGCTTAAGCCCTCAAGCCGTGTCGTCCCTTCTGCGCACGCAGCGGCAACGGCAACAATGGGGTATTCATCGATCATCGACGGGGCCCGCTCTGCCGGCACGGTAATGCCTTTCAAAGCTGAACTTTCTACCGTCACATCGGCGACGATTTCACCGCCTTCGCTGCGTTCATTTTCACACCTGACCGCGCCACCCATTTGCTTGAGCGTTTCGATCACACCAGCGCGTAGCGGGTTAATGCCAACGCCGGGAAGGCTGATCTTTGAGCCCTCGACCAACAGGGCAGCAACCATGGGGAAGGCGGCAGATGAAATATCTCCGGGGACAATAATATCATGGGCGTTCAGTTCCGGCTGCCCGTGGACGCTGACCCGGCGTCCGCCGTCCTGCAAATCCTCGACGTCCACCTGGGCACCGAAGTAGCGCAGCATTCGTTCCGTGTGATCACGGGTCGGTTTGGGCTCAACCACGCTGGTGATCCCGGCGGCGGCAAGACCGGCCAGCAGTATGGCCGACTTCACCTGGGCAGAGGCGACAGGCATTTGATAGTCGATGGGTTGTGGATCAGCCAATCCGGAAACACTCAAGGGAAGACGACCGCCACTGCGCGATTGAAAGTGCGCCCCCATAAGGGACAACGGCTCGATGACACGCCCCATGGGACGGCCGCTCAACGAGGCATCACCGGCAAACGTCGCCCTCATGGGATGCCCGGCAAGGACGCCGATCAGCAGCCGCGCCGCAGTTCCAGAATTACCCATTTCAAGAATAGAGGCCGGTTCTTGTAGTCCACCCACACCCAGCCCCCGGACACGCCACGAGCCAGCAGCCTTTTGTTCGACAAAAACACCGAGTGCGCGAAGTGCGGCGGCGGTTGCCAGAACGTCTTCACCTTCAAGCAATCCTTCAATGTTTGTTTCGCCAACGGCCAGCCCGCCGATCATAAGCGCCCGGTGAGAGATAGATTTATCCCCAGGTACCTGAAGGCTCCCGGCAAGGGTTTTTACGGCTTGTGATTGTTGTGGTTTCACCTGGGTTTTCCAAAAAAATCCTGATCACACAATGGCTTCCCAACCATGCAATAATAAAGCATGTAGCGCTCTCTAGCACAATTTGAATGGCCAAAGGTAGCGTTGACTTGATGGATTGAATTCAATCAATGTACTTTTGCTTTTGACAGGAAGCCCAGAAAGTGGCAATTGGCATTATCTGAAAGATTTGACCTATGACGGAGGAACACGGGTGAAGAAGCCTAATCTTGGACAAAAGCAAACTTGCAAGAAATGCGACGCTCGCTTTTTTGATTTAAACAAAAACCCCACCGTATGCCCAAAATGCGGTGAGGTTGTTAAAATAGCCAAGTCAAAAATCAAACGCATAGCGGCAGTGCCGGTGGAAGCCGCAGTCGCCAAGACGCCCAAGGTCGAGGACGCCCCGCTTGCAGAAGATATGTCTGAGGCGCTGTCGGATGATGACGCGGTCGTCGCGGATGATGAGGACGATGACCTGGAGGCCGAACTGGAAGATGATCAGGACGATGACCTGATGGAAGACACCTCGGACATTGGCGATGATACCGACGAATTGTCTGAGGTGTTTGAACATATTGACGACGGTGTCGGCGATAAATAATCCACCGGGTCTGCGTCAACGCGTTGGTCATTTTTCCCTTGCCTTGAAGGGCCACCGCCCGTATGTATCCGTCGCTTGCCGAAACATCACCCAAAACAATGGGGCCGTAGCTCAGTTGGGAGAGCGCTACAATGGCATTGTAGAGGTCAGGGGTTCGATTCCCCTCGGCTCCACCAAGAATTTAAAAGGGCCTAGCCGAAAACGGTTAGGCCCTTTTTCCGTTTCGAAGACCTGCCAGGACGGACCAAGTGGGCTTAAGTTTCAAAGCGCTTGAACCTCCGCTATTAGCGCAAGTTCGATAATCTTCCCCAACGTGACCGCTTTACCTGAACCCGGGATTAACGCAATCCTCACGAGCCGTTCATTGAAGATGGCGCACAATCTCCTTCAACAGTGACAAGCCTTCGCTTTTAAGGAGATAAACATGTTGAAGGACTTTTTTGTTAACAACACAGATGTTCTGGCGATCATCTTCTTCGTCGCTTTTTCCATCCTTGTGCCAATGCTTCTTGGCTTTGCTGAAATGGCATAATCAACCTGGCCATCATGTTACCGTATCCAAACCTCTGCCGCCCGTAGTAACCTGTCTGTGACAGTTAATTCTTTGGGCCGAGGAGTGGATTAAGGTGAGAGCTGGCGTGTTGCGCATCGTTTTGGTTTTATCTGCTGTCTTTATTGCGGCACAGCCAGCCTACGCGCTGGAACCATTTAATATCAAAGGGATCGTGCTTGGCGACACGCTTGAGGATCTCAAGAAAGTATTTCCGGAAATTGAAATAGAAGCCTTCGAAAACAAGGCCCATTGCAAGGGCGGCGATGTGGTCATAGAAAACGGCTCGTCATTTAACGGCGTTAAAAAAGAGGATGATCAGGAATATTCTTTCAAACTGATTTTCATTGACGGTGTTCAGAGCGTCGTCAAGGCGGAGTTCACTTACGCCGCAACATCCGTTAGCAGGGATTTGTTTATCAGCCGTATAAACGAGAAATATGACATCGACGACATCAACCTTGAAAATATTGCAACGGTGAAAGACGCCATGTCCGACTATAGCGGCATTACTGATTTTATCGTCCCCACCGGGCATTTCTTTAAAATTGGCGAAGATGATGTTTTCAGGCTTAAGTACGCTTCCTTAAGCAAAGGCCCGCTTGCCCCTGGCGAGCTGACCCATACAATCATTATTGAGAGCAAAAAGTACCGTTTACTGGATGAAAAACAGCAAGAACTGGGCAAGCAGGAAAAAGTGGATAAGGAAAACGAGTGCGGCAAGCAGGAACTGCAGGAACTAGGTTTTTAGGGCCTTCTCACAGTCATCAAGGACTTCAACCACGTTGAGCCCCAGCCTGAGACCGGTGAGGTCCGTCTCTGCTTTCATGATCGCCTCTGTGAAATCTGTTAGCACCTGATCCAGAGCCTGGGTACCCGGAACGTCAATGACCGTTGCCGCTTCGGGCAGGCACTTGGCGTCATCGGGGCGCGGTTCACGGACCAGTATGTCCTGTGCGCAATCGTCATAGATCAAGCTCTCGTGGTCGTAATGTGCGACCAGAAAGCGTTTTTTCTTTTCCAGTATATTGCTGAGCTCGATATCAGCCTTAAGCCCACCGGCAAAAGTCAATTGCAAGGCAATACTTTCACCCTCACCGCCCTCAACCTTGCGCCGCTCGCAAAGACGGGCCGAGACGCTTGTCGGTTTCCCGCCCATTAGGTCCAGGCACATGGCCACATCGTGCGGGCCCCAGTCCCACAGCACGGATGCGTCAGGCCTGTACGGTCCCCGATTCCCGGCACCGCTACGAATGGCGTGTAGCGGCCCCAGCCCCAATCCCTCTTTCTTCAAAGCCCGGTAAGCCGGGTGATACAGGTGGACATGATCAACATGGACAATGGCCCCCTTGCTTTCGGCAAAATCGAGCAAGGCGCGTGCTTCCTTAACGTCCAGGGTCAGCGGTTTTTCGACCAGCACCGGATTACCCGCAGCGATGGCAGCATGGGCCATTTCGGCGTGCACGGCGGGCGGGGTTGCGATGATAACGCCGTCGATATCACTGGCCCCGGCGACGTCCTGCCAATCCTTAGAAAGGACGCAATCATCGCCAACAAGCGCTCTGCTGTCGGGGTTTGTGGAGGCCAGCCTGACAAGTTTGGCGGCGTCAAAACGTTGCAGGGTTTCGATAAAAATACGGCCCCAGCGCCCGGCCCCGATCAGCCCGAACCTGAGGGGGTCCGCCGTCATACCCTTACTGCTCGCCGCTATAAACGCTGTCGGCCCAGTCGAGGAAGCGCTTGAGGCCCTGATCCAGGTCGATGACGGGGGCGAAGTCCAGTTGCAGCCTGGCTTTACGGATATCGGGGGCGCGGCGGTTGGGTTCATCGGCCGGGTAACTGTCCGGGTATTCGACGATGTTATATTCGACCCGACCGGGCGATAGGGCCTCGATGCGCTTGACCAGCTCGACCATCGAGATTTCAGGCTTCGGGTTGC
>JACNJU010000062.1 GCA_014382375.1 Rhodospirillaceae bacterium | reverse complement strand
TCCTTGTTCGTGAAGTGGTGCAGTCCAACGCACTCGGCGGCCAAAATGCGGATTCCACTTTTAATGCGACGCTGATTCTGGGTGGCCAGATATCGACAGGAGAACCGAGGCTGTTCATGATTTACCCGGAGGGGAACTTCATCGAAGCCTCTAGCGATACTCCATTCTTCCAAATCGGTGAAACGAAGTATGGGCGCCCCATTATTGTCCGGGCCTATGATCCCGACATGCAGTTCGAGGACGCTATCAAATTGTTGATGGTTTCATTCGATTCTACCATAAAAGCGAACTTGTCCGTTGGCTTACCTTTGGATGTTCAAACTTACGAAGCCAACAGCTTCAAAGTCGGCCATGAATTCCGCGTCGAATTGGATGATGAGTATTACCAGTCTATTTCGGAAGGGTGGGGTGAAGCCCTCAGGCAGGCGTTTTATTCCCTGCCAGACTTCAAATTCCATTCATCTGAGTGACCTTGCAGCAACTTGATTGTATCATCGGAACGTCCGCTTATGGCAGTGGCCCCAACAGGTCATCCTCATCATCTCGCTGTGAAAGTCATTGTGGGGTTTTGATGTCACGAAATGGCGGATGGGGTGGGATTCGAACCCACGAAGAGCGTTAACCCTTGCTGGTTTTCAAGACCAGTGCCTTCAACCGCTCGGCCACCCATCCGCATTTTTCAGGCACAAGAAAGTGCGCCCGGCGGATGCTTATACACTGCCCGTGCGGTCTTCTGCAAATTGCAAAACAGACGATTTTAAATTAACGGAACATACCCGGCGGAAAGCCGACAATAACTTCAACAGGATGATCGAACCTGTAGCCGAAGGCACGGGCGATCCGTCTTGAAATACGGGCGATACCAGAAACAAATGGTTGCTTGGACATGGTCGTTCCCCTTTCTGGGATTGTTGCCTCAATTCTAAAGCTGGTTTTTTCATTATCACGGCCAATCCTTAACGAAAAATAAACGTCAGATGACTTGGAAGGTTGGTAGCGCCGTGAAATACTCCCGGCATTGTTCAAACTTGAGGCGATAAAATGACTTCTCTGTATGGTTCTTTACGAGTTCATCACAACCCACAAGCGGCTTCCCGGGAAACCCGTTACGGCGAGCCTGCCTTAAGTGTTATCAACAGGCAGCGCTTTGCTGAAGCGATGGCCGATATTTCTTCATGGCCCGGATATGAACCAACGCCCCTGCACAGCCTGCAAGGCCTGGCCCGGAAAACCGGTGTCGCCAGCCTTTATTACAAGGACGAGGGGTTCCGCTTTGGCCTCGACAGTTTCAAGGCGCTCGGCGGCGCTTACGCAGTTGAACGCCTTTTGTTGGATTTTATCCGTGACAAAGACCCTGAGCGGAAACCGAACATCGAAGGGCTCATCACCGGACAATACAGCGATATCACCAGCACCGTGACTGTTGCCTGTGCGACCGATGGCAATCATGGCCGCTCTGTCGCCTGGGGAGCGCAGACATTCGGCTGCAATTGTAAAATCTATATTCATTCAGGTGTCAGCGAAGGCCGCAAAAAGGCGATGGAGGCCTACGGTGCCGAGGTCCTCCGTCTGGATGGGGATTATGACCATACGGTCCGTGAAATTGCCGCCGATGCTCAGGCAAAGGGCTGGTATGTGGTCTCTGACACCTCCTACGAAGGCTATCTGGATGTGCCGCGTGATGTCATGCAGGGCTACACGGTGATGGTTGATGAAGCCTTAAGCCAGTTTCCTGACGACAGTCTTCCCAGCCATATTTTCGTTCAGGGCGGGGTAGGGGGGTTGGCGGCGGCTGTTTGCGGCCATTTATGGGAAACCCTGAAGGCAGATCGTCCGCGTTTTATCGTCGTTGAACCGGATCGGGCGGATTGCCTGTATCAAAGCGCCCTGGCGGGAACGCCGCGTCCAGCCACCGGTGATCTTGAAACCGTAATGGCGGGACTGGCTTGCGGTGAAGTTTCACTGATTGCCTGGGATATTCTGGCCACGGGTGCCGATGATTTTATCACCCTGGGCGATGATGTTGTCGGCCCGGTCATGCGACTGCTTGCTGACGGGGTGGACGGAGACAAACCCGTTGTTGCGGGGGAGTCCGCGGTTGCCGGACTGGCGGCCTTGCTGGCCGCTGGCGAAGATCCCGCTCTCGCCGATGCCCTTGGTATCAATCGAGCCTCGCGTGTTCTGGTTATCGGCTCGGAAGGGGCCAGCGACGCGGATGTCTACGAACGGATAGTCGGGCGCAGCGCCCAGGATGTCAGGTGATTTAGCCCTTGCGGCGGGCGATGATGGTATCAACGGTGTAGATCGCCAGCGCCATCCAGATCATCCCAAAGGTTATCTGGTGAGCGAATGTGAAGGGTTCATTATAGAGAAACACCGCAATCATAAAGTGAGCGCTGGGGGCGATGTACTGAAAGAATCCAACTGTCGACAGGCGCAGTCTTTTTGCCGCAAAGGCGAACAAAATCAGCGGTATTGCTGTCATCGCGCCCAGGAAAATCAGCAAAACATCAAATGTTAAATCCGAAGAACCAAAAGCGCCTGTACCCTGTACGCCGATGTAAATCAGGTAGACCAGAATGGGTGGCAGAATAAGTGTCGTCTCGACGAATAGCCCGCTAAATGCGTCAACGACGGCAACTTTACGTATCAACCCGTAAAAGCCGAACAAAAAGGCGACCGATAGCGCAACCCAGGGCACTGTGCCCAACTGGCCGATAAGGTTGGCGACCCCAATTACCGACATGGCGACGGCGACCCATTGCCAAAAGCGCAGTTTTTCCTTCAGGAATATCATTCCCAGGGCGACGCTGACCAACGGGTTGATGAAATAACCCAGGCTTGATTCAAGCACCATATCGTGAGTGACGGCCCAAATGAAAACCAGCCAGTTGAGCGATACCAGTAGTGAACTCAACAGCAAGGTGGCGAGAAGTTTTCTATTGTCTATAACGGCGCGGACATGGTGGACACGCCTGCTCAACAGAATAAACAAACCAAGCAGAACGACGGTCCACAAAATACGATGAGCCAGCACTTCAAAAGCTGATATATGGGAAAACATCTTGAAATAAAGGGGATAAGTGCCCCATACGCTGAACGCCGTAAACGCCGCCGCGCCACCAACAAATCCCTGATCTTTATTGTTATTATCCGGCATGGTGATTATTCCTCATGCCAATCAGGGCATTAATAGCCACGGCAACGATAACGATAGCGCCGCCGATTATCGCGTTTATGGTTGGCACTTCGCCGACACCAAGCCAGGCCCAGAAAGGCCCAAGAACAGTCTCGACCAGCGCCAGCAGGGCAATTTCAGCGGCCGGGGCGTATCTGGCCCCACTCAGGAAAAGAACCAGCGATACCGGCACCACAAACAGCCCCATCAACATTAAAAGCATTAAATCGGGCGACGAAACAGTCATTGGCTGTGAAAACGGCAGGACAATCAGGGCGGCGAAGATGCCTGATAAGCAGAGCGCCGGCATGGTTACGGATCGATCTTTTGCCTTCCTTATGACGACAAGGTTGAGGCCCTGCAGGAAAGCCGTGGCAATGGCCATCAAATCACCGCTCCAGTTCCCATCACCAAAGGAGCCTGAAAAAATGATTCCGATGCCACCAAGGGCGAGCAAGATCGAAATCCAGGTCCGGGGCTTGACGGGCTCAGCAATCAGAATCCAGCCAAGGACGGCACTGAAAAATGGCATTGTCGCCACCAGCACCAGGGTATTGGCGACAGAGGTGTGGGAGATAGCGCCAACAAAAGACAGGCTGCTGGCGGCCATAAGAAATGTTGAAATCCAGCCGGCACGGCCAAAGTTGCGAAAAATTGTGGAGAAATCCTGACGTTCTCTTAGCATCAGGATGACGGCCATGGTTAAGGCGGTAAAGGCTGAGCGATATAAAAGCACGTTCCAGGTGGAGGCATCGCTGACCAGGCGCAACAACAGGCCGTCAGGACTGAGAAGGAGCATTCCCGCACCAGACATCAAAATTCCGCGACTATAGGCATTGGACTGATGCATCGATGTTGACCAAATGAGGGGGATAAAAAGGAATGCTCCGGGTCATCATGTCCGTGATTTGCCAGCGCGATATCATCGCTATATGTTTTATCAATGTTTATCAACAACAGGTTTTTTGGCGCTCTGGTTTTTGCAGGGCTTTTACTCACCTCAAATGCTGCGGGGGCCCATCATGCCAACTGTGCAGACCTGCATGCGGCAGCTTTTCTTGATGAACCGGACGAGCTGGCAGGACTGCTGGAGCATGGCACCGATTTGAATTGTCTTGATGGGCTTAGGCAAACGCCGCTTATCACGGCGACCGACGGGGCAAGCCTCGATATCATTAAAATGCTTTTACGTCTGGGCGTCAGTATCAACGAGCGTGATGAAATTGGCCAAACAGCGCTCACCAAAGCGCGCCAGAAACTGGCCTTTTTCGATATGGACGGCGGCCAGAAATACCGTGCGATTTACCGTGAAATTATAGATCGGTTAGAGCAGGCAGGGGCGCGGGAATAGACGTGATATCAATGCCTTAACTTGCTTTCTGAGTCAATAGTGATGTATCACGGTTGATGTTTTTCTATTTATCGAAAATATTCTGGTTCTTCGCGGACCCTGGAAATGTGCTGCTGATGGTGCTTTGCCTGGGGGCCGTGCTTGTTTTTCGGCGACGTGACAAGCTCGGTCGCAGGTTGTTGGCCTTTGCCGCCATCCTGTCTTTCATTGTAGCGGTTGTTCCCATTGGTATTAATCTGCTTATTATCCTGGAAAACCGTTTTCCGGAGGTTCGGCAATTACCGGAAAAAGTCGATGGAATTATTGTTCTGGGCGGTGTGATTGATGAAGTCGTGACCAAGTCGCGCGGCCAGATATCGATTGGCGGGGCAGTAGAAAGATTGACAGAATTTGCGGCTCTTTCAAAAAAATATCCGAATGCAAAACTTGTTTTTACAAGTGGTTCTGGAAAATTACTAACGCAAAACATTAAAGAAGGAGATGCTGTCGGACCGTTTTTGGATATCCTGGGTGTAGATTTAAATAGGGTCCAAATTGAAAACCAGTCCCGCAACACTTATGAAAATGCCCTGATGTCCAAACAGATGGTCAACCCAGGCCCACAGGAGACGTGGATTCTTATTACCTCGGCATTTCACATGCCGCGAACGGTTGGCATATTCAGGCAGATAGGATGGAAAGTAATGCCCTATCCTGTTGATTTTGGGTTCACAAGCGAGCCTGTTCTCACCCCGACTTTCAATTTGATTGGCGGTTATGGTTTTCTGTCACGCGCCATACATGAGTGGTTGGGACTTGTTTTCTACAGATTGACCGATAAAACGGACAGCCTGTTTCCCGGCCCTGATTCATAGAAGCTTTTGGCCATTGCCCTGCCGCATAAGGGTTGCCATAGTTTGTTGGTGCGATTCGCGGAATTAGGGCAGGCCACCATGTTTTTTAGATCGTTTAAAAGTACAGCAGTTGTAGTGGCGACTGCGCTTTTTTATTTGATGGCTGCCAACCATGCTATCTCCCACGAAACCGCAGATGATCCATCCAAAATCAAGGTTGATCCCGTTGCTTTCAAGCAATGGCTTGTGGAGCTACGCGCCGAGGCATCGGGTAATGGTATTCGCGAGGAAATCCTGGCTTCTGCCCTTGATGGCGTCAAACAAATCCCCCGGGTTCTCGAACTTGATCGCAAGCAGCCGGAATTCTCGCTGACGTTTGCCCAGTACATGACCCGCGTCGTCCCCAATTCCCGGGTCCAGAAGGGCCGTAAAAAACTGGCTGAAAACAAGGTCTTGCTTGAGGAAGTCGGAAAGAAATTTGGCGTTCAACCCCGTTTTATTGTCGCTTTTTGGGGCATCGAGACGGATTTCGGCAGGGTTACGGGCGGTTTCAAACTGATACCGGCGCTGGTCACCCTTGCCCATGATGGGCGGCGCAGCAAATACTTCCGCAAGGAACTGATGAACGCCCTGAAAATTCTCAACGGCAACCACATTAAGCCTGAGGACATGGTGGGATCATGGGCCGGGGCCATGGGCCAGTGCCAGTTCATGCCGTCGTCATTCCTTAACTTCGCCATCGATTACAATGGCGATGGGCGCAAGGACATCTGGAATACAAAAGAGGATGTCTTTGGTTCGGCGGCTAATTACCTGTCCAGATCTGGCTGGAAAGCTGATCAAACCTGGGGCAGGGCGGTGACGTTACCTGCCGGTTTCAATCCTGAAATGGCGGGACTCAAAATTATCAAGCCCATTGCCCAATGGGCTGCGCTGGGTGTTCGTAAAGCCGACGGAAGCGCCCTTCCTGCGCGAGACTTGAATGCATCAATTGTTTATACAGAGGGTCCGGGAAGCGCTGCATACATGATTTACAATAACTATCGAACGATCCTGAAATGGAACAGGTCAACCTATTTTGCTGTTGCCGTTGGCACTCTTGCCGACCGGATTGGCGGCAGTTAAAAAAAATCTTTTAACACTTGCTTTACTCCCACACCATATCGTGTGGTTTGTATTCATTCACCGCGTACAAAGGGCGGTCCACCATGATCCCGCAGCGGGCTTATATTAATCAATTTCTGCCTGGTCTTCTTTGGGGCCAAAGGGCTGTTGGTCTGGCGGTATTGATCGCAACTTCACTATTGCTTGGGGCTTGCGCCGAAACCCAATTCATTGCCCAGACGGTCAAACAGGTATCGAAGAAAAGCGACGCTGAAAAAAGAACCACCTTTGGCAAGTACAAGATTGGCAAGCCCTATCAAATCAAGGGCGTCTGGTATTATCCGCAGGAAAATTTCGAATACGATGAAACCGGAATTGGTTCCTGGTATGGACCCAAATTTCACGGACGCAAGACGGCCAACGGTGAAATCTACGATATGAATGGGATTTCTGCGGCCCACCGGACCTTGCCTTTACCCAGCGTTGTAAGAGTTACCAATTTGGGAAATGGCCGGACCCTGAATGTCCGTATCAATGATCGTGGTCCCTATGCTCATGGAAGAATCCTCGATCTGTCGCGCCGCGCTGCGCAATTACTCGGGTTCCAAAAACAGGGGACAGCGAGTATTCGGGTGCGAATTCTGGCCGATGAAAGTCGGGCAATGGCGGCTCGTCTCAAGGGTGTTGCAGAATTGGCAGAAATTGGTACGCCCATTACCATCGATAGTATGCCCAAACCGAAAGTCAGCAGTCAGGCTTTGCCGGTGATCGGCAGTAATGAACAAATAAGCCCGACCCCGGTTTCGGCTCCCGCGCCTCCACCCCTGTCCGAACCTGAACAAGTAGCGAATTCTCCGGTAAGTAATGAAGTGACCCTTGAACCCGTCCCGGACCAGACGCGCATTTTTATACAGGCTGGCGCGTTCGCCAACTTCGACAACGCCAACCGGGTTCGTGCTATTTTGTCCAGCTTGGGATCGGTTAAGGTCTCTCCGGTTCTTGTAAATGGCCGTGATCTGTTCCGGGTCAGGGTTGGCCCTATCGAATCAATTGCCGATGCTGATCATATGCTTGAGCAAGTCATCGCGTCGGGTTATACCGATGCCAGAACCATCGTTGATTGATGCTCTGCTGTCCCCTTTAACGGAAATTTACCTGACGATGCTGTCCTCTCATCTCCGCGTTTTTGTTCTTGCCGCCCTGACATTTGTTTTTGCCTCCTCGGCTCAAGCCGTTGAAACGCTGGCCAAACAAGCCATTTTGATGGATGTGGAAACAGGGGCCGTCCTGTTTGAAAAGGACGTCGATGTGCCAATGGCACCAGCATCCATGAGCAAATTGATGACCCTGTACATGGTCTTCGAGCGGCTCCGTGACGGTCGCTTGTCGCTGGAAGATAAATTTTCCGTCAGCGAAAACGCCTGGCGTAAAGGCGGTGCAAAGAGTGGCGGTTCAACAATGTTTCTGGTACCCGGAAAGCGGGTCCGCATCGAGGATATTATCCGTGGCATTATTATTCAGTCGGGCAATGACGCCTGTATCGTCATAGCCGAAGGAATTTCCGTCTCAGAAGAAGCCTTCGCAGAGGAAATGACGGTCCATGGCCGCGAAATCGGCTTAAAGGCCAGCACGTTCAAAAATTCAACCGGTTGGCCACACCCCGAACACATGATGTCACCCAGGGATTTGGCCGTCCTGGCGAAAATGATCATTGATCAGTTTCCCGAATATTATCATTACTTTTCAGAAAAAAGTTTCGTCTACAACGGTATCAAACAAAACAATCGCAACCCGTTAATCTACAAGGACATGGGTGCAGATGGCCTGAAGACCGGCCATACCCAGGATTCTGGTTACGGATTGACCGCTTCGGCAGTCCGTGGTGATCGGCGTCTGGTGCTGGTGGTTAATGGACTGCCTTCCAAGAAGGAACGCTCCCGCGAACCCGAAAGACTACTTGAATGGGGTTTCCGCGAATTTGGCAATTACGCCCTTTTAGGGGCCGGGGAAATTGTCGAGGAAGCCGTTGTATGGCTTGGCACGGAACCCACTGTTTCCTTGATGATCGAAGACGAACTGAAACTGACGTTGCATAAAAAAGCGCGTCGGGAAATGAAAGTGAAGATCAACTATCTGGGACCAATACCGGCACCAGTCAAAAAAGGTGATATGCTGGCAACCCTGAGCGTGACGGCCCCAGGCGAGAAGACGGTGGAAGTTCCCCTTGTCGCCGCAGCCGATGTTGAACAACTGGGTTTGATCGGTCGTCTGATGGCGGCTTTCAACTACATTCTGTTTGGCGGCTCAGATTGAACGGGGAGTTTGCAAGGGGTGTCCAAGGGCAGGTTCATTACATTTGAAGGCGGCGAAGGCACCGGTAAATCTACACAAGTAGAACTGCTGGCTGCTGCCCTGAGGGACACAGATATCGATGTCATCAGCACCCGCGAACCCGGCGGCGCACCCGGTGCAGAAGAAATTCGCGCCCTTCTTGTCAATGGCGCGACCAACCGCTGGACACCCATGAGCGAGGCCTTGCTTAACTATGCGGCTCGCGCCGAACATCTGGACAAAACCGTGTATCCGGCCCTTGAGAAAGGGCAGTGGGTGATCTCCGACCGCTTTGCCGATTCGACGATGGCGTATCAAGGTTTTGGCCATGGCGTTGAGCGTCAGGCCATCGATAAACTGGCTTCAGCCGTGCTGGGGGACTTTAAACCTGATCTGACCATTATCTTTGATCTTGATCTCGAAATTGGCCTTGAGCGCGCCGGTGCCAGGGGACAGGGCGAAGACCGCTTCGAGCGCATGGGCCATGGTTTTCACGAACGCTTGCGTCAGGGGTTCTTGCAAATAGCCAGCCAGGAACCGGAGCGCTGTGTTGTTATCGATGCCTCTGCTTCTATCGAACAGGTCGCGGCTCAAATCCGCAGCATTGTTAGCGAGCGCCTGTCGGTGCCTTTGTCATGAATGCGCAGGTTTTACCCGATGAAGACGAAGGGGTTCCTCACCCGCGAAAAAACAGCGACCTTCGTGGCCATGATCAGGCAGAGAAAGTTCTGCTTGATGCCTTTAATTCAGGACGTCTCGCCCATGCCTGGCTTTTGTGCGGGCCCAGGGGTATTGGCAAGGCGACACTGGCGTATCGCTTCGCCCGGTTCCTGCTGGCCAAGGGCGGTGAGGCACCCGCAGACAATGGTTTGTTTGGCGAAGAACTTCCCAAAGACGACTTGAGCAGTTTAAGCGTCTCCATCGATGACCCGGTTTTCCATCGCATCGCCGCCGGTGCTCATGCGGACCTGAAAGTGATAGAGCGGCAGTTTGACGAAAAGAAGGGTAAATACAAAACCGAAATCGTCGTCGATGATGTCCGTTCCATCGGTTCGTTCATGTCCCTGTCAGCAGCCGAAGGGGGTTGGCGGGTAGTTATTATTGATAGCGCAGATGAAATGAACCGCAACGCCGCCAACGCCGTTTTGAAAGTGCTTGAAGAACCACCGGCAAAAGCGATTCTCCTTCTTGTCAGCCATAATTCTGGTCGCTTGCTGCCAACGATCCGCTCGCGGTGTCGCAAACTGACGCTGTCCACTCTCGATGAAGCTGTCGTCACCGGATTATTGAGCGCACAGCATCCGCAAATGTCCCCGGACGATGCCGGGGAACTGGCGCGCCTGGCCGAGGGCAGCATCGGGCGCGCCCTTGATCTTGAAGAAGAGGGCGGACTGGAACTGTATAGAGATATTCTCGAGTTACTTGAAAGCCTGCCGCGCCTTGATGTTGCAGCCCTTCACACGCTGGCGGGGAAACTGGGCCGGGCCGGTGCCGACATGGCGTTTCAAACCTTTGCAGACCTTCTGTTGGGATGGTTGGGGCGGATGATTTTATCTGTTTCGCGTGGTGATCAGGGTGTGGGCAGCCCAGAGCAGCTATTAAATAACCGTCTTGGCGTTTCCAGTTCCCTTGCAAGCTGGCTGGAGGTATGGGACAAGATCAATCATCTGCTTGCCCGGACCGACGCCATCAACATGGACCGGCGACAAATGATCATCACGATCTTCCTGGCCCTTGAAAAAGCTGCGCAAGGTTAGTTTTTCTGTGGAGTGAGTTCAATTACACCCTTTTACGTGACGACGCCGATTTATTATGTCAACGATGCCCCGCACATCGGCCATGCCTATACGACACTGGCCTGTGATGTGCTGGCCCGCTTCAAGCGGCTGGATGGTTTTGACGTCAAGTTTTTAACCGGTACAGACGAGCACGGCCAAAAGGTTGAAAAATCAGCACTTGCCGCCGGTGTCGACCCCAAGGCGTTTACCGACAAGGTCTCGCAAAACTTCCGCGATCTTGCCGATTTGATGAACTTCACTCATGACGATTTCATCCGCACCACCGAGGAGCGTCACAAACATGCCGTTCAGGACTTGTGGCAAAAGCTTATGGAAAAAGAAGAAATCTATCTGGACAGTTATTCTGGCTGGTACGCAGTTCGCGATGAAGCCTTTTACGGGGAAGGGGAACTGACAGACGGACCTGACGGCAAGAAAATTGCCCCTTCAGGAGCCGAAGTCGAATGGGTCGAAGAACCAAGCTACTTCTTCAGGCTTTCCACGTGGGGCGACAAACTGCTGGAATTCTACGACGCCAACCCTGATTTCATCGCCCCCCAGTCACGGCGCAACGAGGTCATCAGTTTTGTCAAAGGTGGCCTTAGGGATCTTTCCGTATCACGGACCACGTTTAAATGGGGGATTCCGGTTCCCGGGGACGATGAGCACATTATGTATGTGTGGCTTGATGCATTGACCAACTACATCACCGGGGTCGGCTATCCGGAAACCGAAAGCGGCGAATACGCTAAATACTGGCCTTGCGATCTGCACATGGTGGGCAAGGATATCCTGCGCTTTCACGCCGTCTATTGGCCGGCTTTCCTGCTCGCCGCAGGGCTTGAAGCACCAAAGCGGGTCTATGCACATGGTTGGTGGACCAATGAGGGTGAAAAGATTTCAAAGTCCTTTGGCAACGTCATTGATCCTCATGACCTTGTTGCCAGGTATGGCCTTGATCAGGTCCGTTATTTCCTGCTCAGGGAAGTTCCTTTTGGTAATGATGGTGATTTCTCGCACCAGGCGATGGTCAACCGCATGAATGGCGAACTGGCCAATGATCTTGGCAATCTGGCCCAGCGGGTGCTGTCCATGGTCGCCAAAAATTGCGACGGGAAGTTACCTGTTCATGGCGAATTTACCGATGACGACAACCGTTTACTGGATGCTGCGGGGTTGTTGCTTGAACAACTTCGTGATGCCATTGATCGCCAATCCTTTAATGAAGGACTGGAAATGGTATGGGTGGTTATTCGTGCGGCCAATGGCTACGTGGACAGCCAGGCGCCGTGGAAATTGAAAAAGGAAGACCCGCAGCGCATGGCGACGGTCCTTTACGTCCTTCCTGAAGTTATTCGCCGGATCGCTCTCGTTTTGCAACCATTCATGCCAGACACCATGGCCCGAATGCTTGATCAGTTGGCCATCGATCCTGGGAAACGTTCCTTTGCCTGTTTTGGAGAAGGCCACAGTTTGCTTCCAGGCACCACTTTACCAAAGCCCGAGGGTGTGTTCCCCAGATTCGTCGAGGAAGAGGTTTAAATTCGGCGGAATTCAGCAACGGTTATCTGCGCCATTCCAAAAATCCGACTTTTGTGCTATGGTATAGCCATTGAGGCGCCTCCTTGTAATCTTGCCGCGCGGCTTTGATTGTTAGTGGAGGTGAATATGACCCAAGACGATAAGAAGACTTATTTGTGGACGGTCGGCGTCGTTGGTCTGATGGTGGTATTGGTTCTGATAGCATTCGCCGCAGGAGTTATCCCGACGACGCCTGCTTCTTAAAAACTGACGAATTCGTTTTGCCTTTTGGCGCCGCCAATTCCCCCATATATGGCGGTGCCTTTTTTTGCCCGCAAAGCAAAACTATAGTGGTGACAGCTGTAAAATTTGGCTTTAGAAACAATATCTTATAATTTTCAGGCCAGGCCCCGCACATGCTCGTAGATAGCCACTGTCATTTGGATTTTCCCGATTTTGCCGACGATATGGAAGACATTGTTGTGCGCGCTGCTGAGGTAGGCGTTAATCACATGCTTTCCATTTGCACCTATGTGACAAAGTTTGACCAGGTGCTGGCAATCGCCAAACGCTACGACAATATTTTCTGTACCGTTGGCATTCATCCCCACAATGCGGACAAGGAACCCGAAGTGACGGCCGAACATCTGATCAGGATGGCGGCTGATGACAAGGTTATAGGATTCGGCGAAACCGGGCTTGATTTCTATTACGACAAAAGCCCGCGCGATATTCAGAAGCGTCAATTCCAGGCCCATATAGAGGCGTCGCGTCAGATGGGTTTGCCATTGGTCGTCCATACACGAGACGCAGATGATGAAATGGCTGAAATTCTTGTCGAAGAGATGGGGAAGGGGGAATTCACCGGCCTTCTCCACTGCTTTTCCAGCTCCCGTAAACTTGCCGATACGGCCCTGGAACTGGGCTTGTATCTGTCCATTTCAGGGATTGTCACATTCAAAACAGCCGATGAGTTGCGCGCGATCGTCAAGGATGTGCCGCTGGAGCGCTTGCTGGTGGAGACTGACGCCCCGTATCTGGCTCCTGTACCACGGCGCGGCAAGCGCAACGAACCGGCTTTTACCCGGCATACGGCAGAAAAAATATCTGAAATCAAAGGCTTAAGCCTGGATGAGGTGGCGAGAGTCACAACCGACAACTTTTTCTCCCTGTTTTCAAAAGCCCGCAAGGCGCTACCAGTATGAAGGTGACTATTTTGGGATGTGGCGGTTCCAGCGGCACCCCGGCCGTCGGCAGGGGGTGGGGCAAATGTGATCCCAATAACCCGAAAAACAGTCGCCTCAGGCCGTCCATACTGGTTGAAAACGGTGATACCTGCCTTCTCGTCGACACCTCGCCCGATTTGCGTCAGCAATTGTTGAGCGCCGACGTAAATCGCCTGGACGCCGTGCTTTTCACCCATTATCACGCCGATCACCTTCATGGGATCGATGATTTACGCCAGATTAACCGGGAAATGAATGCCGCCATTGATGTTTATGCCGATGCGGACACACTGCATGTCATCAAGGAACGTTTCGGCTATGTGCTCGAGCCTTTGGCTGAAAATGCCGACATATACTACAAGCCGACGCTCGTCCCGCATGAACTGAATGATGGCGACACCCTGAACATTGGCAACATCGACATTCAGGTCTTTTCCCAGGATCATGGTTTTTGCGACACCTTGGGATTTCGCTTCGGGCCGATTGCCTATACCACAGACGTGGTTGAATTACCGGAAAATGCCTTCGACATTCTAAAGGGCGTCGACACCTGGATTATCGGCACCCTGATTGACCACCCGCATCCGACGCACGCTCATGTTGACAAGGCCCTGGGATGGATCGAACGAATAGCTGCAAGGCGAGGGGTCCTTTCTCATTTGGGTTATGGGTTCGATTACGACACTTTGAACAAACGGCTTCCAGACCACGTTGAACCTGCCTTCGACGGAATGATTCTCGAAGCCTGAATTTTTCATCCGTTACCGGTTCTCTGTAAGGACGGTTGAACCAGCCCGTCTATAACGACGCCAAATTGTCATCAGGAGACCCATACGACGATTTTCAGTATCAAGTATATGATTCTTAAGCAATATATAAGTATTTGAAAGTAAATAATAATATCATATTTTCCATAATATACATTATGCGATTTATAATGTTACCATCGACTCGGCAAAGGGGGTTGAAAAGATCAAATACGGGCCTTGGATAATGATCCCTTCCCGTCCTTTCTGGCGGCGGTTATGGTGTGTTTGAATTTGAAGGATCGACAATGAGTTCAGCAACTGAAGAACCAATCAAGCGGCTGATTAGCATCATGGCCTTGCTGCGCGATCCCGAAAAGGGCTGTCCGTGGGATGTCGAGCAGACGTTTGCCAGCATCGCCCCACACACAATTGAAGAAGCCTACGAAGTAGCCGAAGCCATCGAGCAAAACGACATGCCTGCCATGGTAGATGAATTGGGCGACTTGTTGTTGCAGGTCGTCTTTCATGCTCGCATGGCCGAAGAAGATGCCCTTTTCTCTTTCGACGACGTTGCCGATGCCATTTGCAACAAGTTGGTGCACCGCCATCCGCATGTATTTGGTGATGCCGATATCAAAACCACGGAAGATCAAACCCGTTCCTGGGAAAGCCTGAAAGCCCAGGAACGCAAGGAAAAGAGCGACGATACGGCTCTTCATAGCGCCCTGGATGGTGTGACAACCGGCCTGCCCGCCTTGACGCGAGCTTTAAAACTGCAAAAACGCGCCGCCCGCGTTGGCTTCGACTGGCGACAGGCGAGCGACGTGCTTGCCAAGTTTGATGAAGAATCCAGGGAAATGGCAGCCGAAATGGCTTCGGGGGCAGATAAGGAGCACTTGCAGGACGAAATGGCTGATCTTTTGTTTACCTGCGTTAACCTGGCCCGCAAGCTTGATATTGACCCGGAGACGGCCCTGCGTCACGGAAACGCCAAATTCGAGCGCCGTTTCAAGGCCATAGAGGCTATGCTGGCAACCGATGGCAAAACACCGGAGACCTCTAATCTGGAGGAAATGGACGCGCTTTGGGAACGGGCGAAGAGCGAAGGATGAGGACAGGCTTCTTGAAAAAACTGCACATATTACTTTTTACCGCCCTCTTCATCGTGCCTTTAGGTGGTTGTTACGTTCCGGCCAGTTTTGACGCCGAAATAGAGGTTGGTCGCACCGGTTTTTACAAGATCACCTTCGAAGGTTATATGGCCGAGACAAACCTGTTCAATAAGGTGGTCAAGGACAACATCAGCCCGAAGGAGGAGGAAGAAAGGGTTGCACGCCTGAAAAATGACCTGATGCGAGACAGCGCCACCAAGTTGTTTGAATATTTCAAGAAGGGTCACTTCCGGATCAAATGGGAGAAACAGGGCGATATTTTGAAATCAAAGATGGTCAGCTTCCTGCGTCGCAACGAAAACCTCCTGTCGATCAGCTATGTCAAAAGCAAGGCTTTGGTCTCCATTCAAGGGACGCCCATATCCAGGGCCAATGCCCAGCGTATGGTCGATTCCGGCCTTGGTTTGCAGGGCTCCCTAAAAGTGACCACCGATGCCAAGGTCATCTCTCATAATGCCAACAAGGTAAAAGACGGCGAAGGCCGAAAGAAAACGTACATATGGGTCATCAAGAGCCCCTTCGACCCCTCGCCCAAGCTGTCGTTCAATTTGCGTTAGTCGCGCGCCCCCCTTCCCCTTTTAATTTTTTAAGAAAATAAAAAAAATTTTTTGCCGCCTGGGAACTTTTTTGCCTGCTTCCCGTCTGAATGGTTGGGGACGCCGAATTCCGGCAGCAACAGCGAGAAAAGCCGTGAAATAGCCAGTGGGTTTGACGCACAGACTGTCGAACCGGTGATGACGAAACCATCTTGAATTTGGACTACCGGTCCAATGTCGGGACCAATCGAAACAGTAATTGTAGGAAGAGATACGCCTCGTCGTTGTTCATGCGACCATGGTCTATGAGAAATTCGGCCATATCGTTGCCTGTATAACGTCCGCGCACTGCGTCGCCGTCTCGAATTAAATTCTGGCGCGCTAATTCCCTGGCCCTAACATGACAAATGGCGCAACGGCTTTTAAACATCCCGCCGCCCTCACCTGCCAGAGAAACAGATCGTAAAGGGCCGTGGTTTCCTCCGGATTCGGATGGCCGAAGTGCATAGGCAGGAAAATGTCGATAACGTTACCGCTGTTTTCCCCCCGCAAGACGCCATTTTCAATAACCAGTTTTTTCAACGCCAATTCACCCGAATGCTGATGGCAGTTGCCGCAGCGAGTCTCAAACAACTCGTGGATATCTAACGAATAGGCATTCGGGGTGAAAGTAAAACACGACACGGCCGTCAGCAACGACAATGTAAGGAGCTTAAAAAATGAAGCCATGCGTGCACCAACCATCAATGTAACAAAATCCAGGTGCACGATCCATGCTGGTCCCGCTTAATCCTTCAATAGGCGGATCAGGCTCGAGGTATCCCAACGGTTGCCGCCGCGTTCGGCGATCTGGTCATAAAAGCCTGCGACGATCTTTGTCACCGGCAATTTGGCCCCGTTGTTACCTGCCTCGTTCATGCAGATGCCCAAATCCTTGCGCATCCAGTCTACCGCGAAGCCGAAATCGAATTCATCGTCGGCCATTGTGTAGGCGCGGTTTTCCATTTGCCATGACTGGGCAGCGCCCTTGGAAATAACATCGACCACCCGTTTGACATCAAGCCCCGCCTTGTCAGCGAAGTTAAGCCCTTCGGAAAGTCCCTGCACCAATCCCGCGATGCAGATCTGGTTGACCATCTTTGTCAGTTGGCCTGCGCCCGCTTCGCCCATCAGGGTAACTGCTTTGCCGTAAGCTTCCATGATCTCGCTGGTCGCGTTAAACGCGTCTTCGTCACCACCCAGCATGATCGTCAGTTGACCGTTTTCAGCACCGGCCTGACCGCCCGATACTGGGCCATCAAGGAAGCGTTTGTTCATTTCTTTTGCAGCGGCGTAGACTTCCCGCGCCACATCGGCAGAAGCCGTTGTGTGATCGACAAAAATAGAGCCTTCGTCCATACCGGCAAGGATACCGTCATCGCCAAAGGTAACGCTGCGCAGATCATCATCATTACCAACGCAGGCAAAAACGATTTCACAACCTTCGGCAGCCTGGGCCGGGGTTTCGGCGAAAGAACCGCCGAATTCCTTGCTCCAGGCCTCTGCCTTGGTGGCTGTGCGGTTGTAAACGGTGACATCGTGTCCGGCCTTGGCCAGATGGCCAGCCATCGGGTAGCCCATGACACCAAGACCGATGAAAGCTAATTTTTTCGACGCCATATTCCTGTTCCTTTACTAAATTCAGTTGCTTTTGTTTAAGCCACTGGCAGAGTCTGATCAACTTTTATGGATTTGTTTTCCGTATGGTGAAATCTTCTACTCACCCAGCAACCTTCGTAAATTTTCCAGAATCGCCTGATCTGGAGCCAACAACATGATTTCACCCGTGCTTTGGGCATCTTTTGGGTTCAGGTCCGGGTGATAATCCCTTGCAGCCTTGAGCAACCAGTTTTTGCCTCCGGCTTCCGCGTGGATCAACGCTCCAGCGGCATGATCCCATGGTTTCAGGCGAAAGGCATATCGTGCGAAGTCCAATCGTCCCAGCGCCAGATTCATGTAATCGCGGCCAACGCATCCTACCCGGCTAATCTTGGTTGGTACACCGGGAACGGCTTTCAGGCGCTTGCCGACATTGGAACTTAAAGAACCCTTCATCTCCTCAAGCGGCCCCGCATCCGGTATGGTCAAACGGTTGCTTCCACTCCAGCACCCCTGCCCCTTTGCCGCCCACACTGTTTCATCTGATATGGGATCGTGTATCCAGCCCATCAGGGTCTCGCCGTCCAGGCAGTAGGCAACGATAACGGCGAAGGGTTCGCGTCCGTGGGCGAAATTGCGGGTGCCATCCAGCGGGTCGAGCACCCACACCGGTGCATCGGCATTTATGCGATCAAGGACACTGGGGAAATCTTCGGCCTCTTCCTCGCCAACGACAAGGGAATCCGGAACAAGCGCCGTTAATTCGGCTTCGAGGCGTTTTTCGGCCTCCACATCGGCGATGGTGACCAGATCGCCGGGTGACTTTTCCCGTATGTCAGCTTCGTTTAACTGCTGAAAGCGTGGTGTAATCAGGGCTTTTGCTGTTTCAGTGATAATGCGGATCACTTTTTCACTATTTGGAAGCATTCCCCATAAAATCCTAATTATCTGCGCTCGAAGCGAGCCCAGTTAGCCTCATCGAGCCTGACTTTAACATGGATGCCCTGATCATCATCCCTGCGTTCGATGACCTCGCCATGATCATAGAGCCAGGAAAGGGTTGCGCCATCAGTGGATTGGACATCAATGGTATGGGCCGATGTGGAAAGCGCCAGCAATTCATCGATGGTGTTAAGCAAAACCGGACACCCTTCACCAGTTAACGCCGATACCATAACAACCGGGGTGCCTGCCCGCTCCGCCTTGTTTTTAAGAACATCCAGATCATCATGTTGGACAGCGTCAATCTTGTTGAGAACTTCGATAAACTTCTTGCCCTTTTTATCCCCGTTATCATTTAAACCAAGTGTTGCCAGGACTTTCAGGACGTCTTTTTTTTGTGCTTCTGTGTCCGGGTGGGCGGCATCACGGACATGGATGACGATGTCTGCTTCGGTCACCTCTTCAAGGGTCGCGTGGAAGGCGGTGACCAGTTCGTGGGGCAGGTCGGAAATAAAACCAACCGTATCAGACAGAATAAGTGATCGCCCCGACTTCAGATCGATACCGCGCATGGTCGGGTCGAGGGTCGCGAATAACTGGTCCTGAGCATCGACTTTGGCATTTGTCAGGCGGTTGAAAAGGGTTGATTTTCCGGCGTTGGTGTAGCCGACCAGGGCGACGATGGGATAAGGCGTTCGCCGCCGGGCCTTGCGGTGCAAGTCACGAGTTCGCTTGACATCCTTAAGATCGCGACGCAAACGGGTCAGGCGCTTGTCGATTTGTCGGCGATCCGTTTCGATCTGGGTTTCACCCGGCCCGCCCATAAAACCGGCGCCGCCGCGTTGCCTTTCAAGGTGGGTCCAGCTTCTGACAAGGCGCGAGCGTTGATAGGTCAGGGCGGCAAGATCAACTTGCAGGCGGCCTTCACGGGTGCGGGCCCGGTCACCAAAAATTTCCAAAATTAGACCGGTTCGATCAATAACCTTGCAGTTAAGCTGGCGCTCAAGATTGCGTTGCTGGATCGGGCTTAAGGCGATATCAAAAACGGCAATATCAATACCATGTGTATTTGGATCGCGGTTACCCGGTACGTGTCCCGATATGACGGCCTCGATACTGGCGAGTGTTCCCTTTCCCATCAGTGTTGAGGGTTTAATGCGGTTAAGGGTGACGATATCGGCGTGAACAACGTTGACGCCAATGGCCAACGCCAGGCCGACGATTTCCTCCAGCCGTGCGGCCGGGTCGCGAGCATTTGTTCCAGGGCCCTTAATATGGGGATGGATGACAAGACAACGCTCTGCCCTGACTTTATCAGTGCCCCGTATGGTCGTCGGATCCTCTGTCGTATTGGTCAAGTGCGTTTTTTACTTAGTCGTCGTCTTTTTCCGGCTCGAACAACTGTACGGGCTCGGAAGGCATGACCGTTGAAATGGCATGCTTATAGACAAGTTGCGTATGCCCATCACGGCGTAAAAGTACCGAGAAATTATCAAACCAGGTGACAATGCCCTGCAGTTTCACGCCATTAACAAGAAAGACTGTGACGGGCGTTTTGTTTTTTCTGATGTGGTTCAGAAAAACGTCTTGGACGTTTTGGGTCTTATCGGGTGACATGATCGCAACCCCTTTTTCTTATTATTTTATCTGCCTTAGCTTGGGCGGAATGTTTTGTATTCCCTGCTTGTCATTGCGTCCAGTACTTACAGACCCCGGAGGCATATTTATATACTACATATTTCCGACCAATTTGGAAAGTGCCTGACAGTTCTCAAGGTGGCAAAGCGGTTTGAATTCGTTGAATTCCTTAGGCTCCGGGGCTTCCGGGCGTAATAAAACCGGTGCCAGTTCTGCGTTGAAGGCGCATTCCATGTCAATATCAGCATCGCCGACAAACCATACCTGGTCACCGCGTTTGTGGGGTGTTCCCGATAAAGCCAGCTCGACTGGGTCCGTTGCCGGTTTGTCATTGCTGACGTCTGTTGCCCCGACCAACTTGGCAAAATGCCTGTCCCAGCCTAAATGACTGGCTTCCTTGCGCAGGTATTGCCCACGCTTGTTGCTGACGACGCCCAGGTAAATGCCACGGCCCGACAGCTCTGACAACATCTCTTCAGCCCCTTCAAAGGGGCAGATCATGGAAATATGAATATCCTCAAAACGGGCGTAGAAGACGTCTGCTGCTTTTTGCCAATCATCGCCGAACAAGCCTGGGAAGCTGTCACGCAAGGATTTACGCACCCTTTCGCGGACCTGATACATCGTCCACGGATCTTTGTCGAAAGTTTTCAAAGTGAAATTCAGGGCGTCGAAAATAATCGCCCAACTATCGATCAGGGTATTGTCCCAGTCAAAAAGGATCGCCTCGGGCTTCTGTAAGGTTTTTACGACGACCGGGCTCACGCCGCTTGCGCCTTCATGTGAACGCCATAATAGGCCAGCAGTTTTGTTGAAAGCGGGCCAACCTTACCATCACCCACCGGGTCGCCATCGATACGAATGACAGGCTTGACGAAGGATGTTGTCGAACTTGTGAAAGCCTCTTTCGCTGATTTCGCTTCCTCGAGCGAGAATGCGCGTTCAACAAATTTAACGCCCTGTTCCTTGGCAATTTTCAGGATAGACAACCGGGTGATGCCGTTGAGGATGGAGTTGCTTGTGTTGCGGGTAATCAATTGCCCGTCCGTCGTGATGATCCAGGCATTGGATGACGTGCCTTCGGTGATCATGCCGTCACCTTCGACGAACCAGGCCTCATAGGCACCGGCGCGGGCGGCCTCCTCCTTGGCCAGGCAATTACCAAGCAGTGATACTGTTTTGATATCGCGGCGTTGCCAGCGAATTTCAGGTGTCGTTATGACATCGACGCCTTTATTGGCGGCGTCAAAATCAAATGGCGGGAAGCGTTTTGCCGTAACCACAAGGGCGCTGTCGTGGTGGGCCGGGAAGGCGTGATTGCGTGGGGCAACGCCACGGGTAATTTGCATGTAGACAATTCCGTCACGAATACGGTTACGCCTGATGACCTGCCGGATAATCATATCAAGGGAGCGCGGACCGACCGGCCAGGCGATTTCCAGTTCGCTTAAAGACCTGCTCAGCCGTACCATATGGCCGTCCATATCAATCAGTTTGCCTTTATGAATGGCGATGACTTCGTAAACACCGTCGGAAAATTGATAGCCACGATCCTCGATATGAACAGCGGCAGAAAGATGAGGGACATATTGTCCATTTACATAAGCGATGCGTGACATGGATTGATAACCTCTAGAAAAACTCGAGTTGGACAGAGAACATTTTTTCAACATTTCGAACCTGATCAGCTGCGGCGAACAAGACGACACGGTCACCGACCTGAACAACCGTATTTCCGCGCGGCGTAATAATTTCAGTGTCGCGAACAATAGCACCGAGCAGAACCCCGGCAGGAAGATTGACATCCTTCAGGGGAATATTGACCAGGGGCGAAGTTTCCAGTGCTTCGGCTTCAATCAATTCACCGAAACCCTCGCGCAGGGTGTGAACGGAATGAATGCGACCACGCCTGACCTGCTGCAAGATCGTCGAGACGGTAATGTTGCGCGGGCTGACGACCACATCAATGCCCAGCGGGGCTACCAGTGGCTCATAGGAAGATTTGTTGATCAGGGTGATGGCGCGTTTGGCGCCGTGACGCTTGGCCAGCAGAGAGGCCAGGATATTGGTTTCATCGTCGTTGGTAACCGAAACAATCGTTTCGGCAGCCCCGGCATTGGCTTCTTCCAGGATTTCCGAATCCAATACATCACCGTGTAAAACGACAGTATTTTCCAATTGCCCGGCTACCGCTTCTGCCCTTTTTAAATCGATCTCAATCAGTTTTGCCCTGACCCATGGAAATTCTTTTTCCAGTTGCTGGGCAAGGAACAGACCAATGTTTCCGGCTCCGAAAATCAGCAAACGGCGGGCTTCTGATTCTTCATGGCCAAAGGCAGCCATGGCACGCGGTAAATGTTCCGTGTCGACGACGAAATAGACCTCGTCACCGGGCAACATCTGATCATCACCGGTTGGTACGATCGGCACGTTTTCACGCATCAGTCCGACAATGACAATATTCAGGTCAGGAAAAAGCTGGGTCAATTGACGAAGCGGTGTATGAACTAGCGGGCAATCATCGCCGCAACGCACCCCGAGCAAGCGCACTTTGTCGTCACACATGGGAATCATTTCGAAAGCGCCGGGCACCTGCAAACGACGTGTGACAGCGTGAGCGACTTCTATTTCCGGGGAAATGATGACGTCTATGGGCATATGATCGCGGGAAAACAGATTGGCCCAAATCGGCATCAGGTAACTTTGATGGCGAACCCGGGCAATTTTGGTTGGTACATCAAACAGGGAATGGGCGACCTGACAAGCGACCATATTGACTTCATCGGCATAGGTGACGGCGATGATCATATCAGCATCTTCCGCACCGGCACTTTCAAGAATATCCGGGCGCGAGGCATGTCCGACAACACCCTGTACATCAAGGGTATCGGTAATTTGCGATATCAGTTTGGAGGACTGATCAACGATAGTGACATCGTTATTTTCCATCGACAACTGGCGAGCGATACTGGAGCCAACCTGGCCCGCGCCGCAAACTATGATTTTCATCTAATAAGATCCCCTTCCCGGTTATCCATCAGAAGCCTGACCGGTTCTGCCAGCGGTATCAATACCTAGTGATTTTAATTTTCGGTGCAAGGCCGAACGCTCCATTCCAACAAATGAAGCCGTCCGTGAAATATTGCCACCAAAACGGCTGACTTGTGAATTCAGATACTCTCTTTCGAAAGCCTCACGCGCTTTACGCAATGGCAAGCCCATGATTCCATTGATACTATCCACTGTTTCATTGGTTATTTCAGAATTCTTGCCACTAATCTCTGGTGGAAGAATATCCATTCCCATGGCGTCTTCTTCATTTTCAGGGGCCATGATGAGAAGTCTTTCGATAATGTTCTTAAGTTCCCTGACATTGCCGGGCCACGAATAGGACTGCAAGGCAGCGATGGCATCCAGTGCCAGCTTTCTGGGCGAGCGTCCAGAACTTCCTGCCGCGCGGGTGATAAAGTGTTCGGCCAGGAGGGCGATATCATCAATGCGCGCGGTCAGGGGCGGCAACTCAATGGGCACGACGCTCAACCTGTAAAACAAATCCTCACGGAAGTTTCCGCTGGCCATTTCCTCACTCAGGTCCCTGCTTGTTGAGGCAACGACGCGGACATCGACCTCAACCTTTGTCGTGCCGCCGATTCGTTCAAAAATTTGCTCCTGCAGGACGCGGACGATTTTTCCTTGCGTTTCAAGGGGCATATCGCCGACTTCATCAAGCAGCAAGGTTCCGTTATGAGCGGCTTCGAACGTACCAATTTTGCGAGCGGTCGTATCGCCATCAGTGGCTTCTAGTCCAAACAATTCCATTTCAACTTTTTCGGGGGCCATGGAGGCGCAATTGAGCACCACAAAAGGGCCACCCGCCCGACCGGACATTTTGTGCAGCAAGCGGGCGGCGACCTCTTTGCCCGAGCCGGCCGGTCCCGATATCAGGACTCTTGAATTGGCCGGGGCAACCCTGTCGAGGGCCTGACGGACCTGATTAATGGCGGTGGATTTGCCAATCAGCTCATTTTCGGTACCTGCCCTTAGTCGTAATTCTTCATTTTCCCGGCGCAGACGCGAGGCCTCAAGGGCGCGTGCCGTAATCAATAGAAGTCTGTCAGAATTAAACGGCTTTTCGATAAAATCATAAGCACCCAGATTGATCGCGGTTACTGCCGTTTCGATATTGCCGTGGCCACTCATCATAACCACCGGCAAGCCCGGGTATTCTGATTGGATAGTGGAAAGTATTTCAATGCCATCGAGGGTGCTGCCCTGCAGCCAGATATCGAGAAGAATCAGGCTTGGCCTTCGGCTGGCTATGGCGTTAAGTGCTTCATCACTGCTGGCGGCTTTTCGGGTCTGATAGCCTTCGTCTTCCAGGATGCCAGCCGTCAATTCCCGAATGTCCGCTTCATCATCTACGATCATTATTTCAAGAGACATTGGTCAGAATCCCGGTTGCAGTCTTCATTGGATCAATATCATTTTCATCGTCGACTTCTTCGGATTGGTGGAACAACAATGTAATCATCGCTCCCCCATCCTTGCTATCGGCCAGTAGAATTTCCCCGCTGTGGTCTTCCATAATTTTCTTAACAATGGCCAGACCAAGTCCGGTACCGCCCTCACGGCTGGTGACGTAGGGTTCGGTCAGTTTTTCACGTTCCGACTTGGGTAAACCCATCCCGTTGTCATTAATAATGACGGCAATGGTCTCATCATCCTTGTTATGGGTTATTTCCGCAATGGAGCAGTGTATTGCCCCGTTTTGAGTATTGTCCCTGAAGCGAGCGGAAACGGATTCGGCAGCATTTTTCAATAAGTTGGTCATCGCCTGACCGATTTGGCTACTGTCACACCGTAAATTGACAGGACCTTCAGGGACTTCCAGTTGATAATCAATTTCCGGATGACGGTGGCGTTCAAGCGAGACGGCCTGACGGCAAATATCGGATAAATTTTCATCTCTTAAGGTCGCCTGGGGCATACGGGCAAAGGCAGAAAATTCATCAACCATGCGGCCAATTTCCTCAACTTGGCGAATGATTGTATCGGTGCAGGTGGAAAAGGTCTCAGGGTCCGTTTTGATTTGTTTTAAATATTTGCGCTGCAAGCGTTCAGCCGAAAGCTGGATTGGCGTAAGTGGGTTTTTAATTTCATGGGCGATACGCCTTGCGACATCTGCCCAGGCTGCCTTTCTTTGGGCCGATAACAGTTCCGTCACATCATCAAAAGTAACGACGTAACCAAGGGTTTCATCGCCCAGTTTCTCCCCTGCAATATTGACCAGCAGTGTGATGGCATGGCCTTCCCGATCGATCTTGATTTCCTCAGAGAAAACCCTGTCAGGACGCTTGATGCTTTTTTGCAAAAGCTCGTTAAATTCCGGAACAACAGCTGCCAAAGGTTGACCGATTTTTTTTTCAAGGTTGTAACCAAGAAATTCCGATGCGGTTCGGTTGGGCAGATGGATACGCCCTTCATTGTCCAGTCCAATAACTCCAGCAGAAACACCACTGAGAACGGTTTCGGTGAAGCGCATTCTTTCATCAAGCTGTCGATTGGCTTCAATCAAACCCTGTTGCTGAGTCTGCAACTGCGATGTCATTTTATTGAATGCCCGGCCCAACGAACTGATTTCATCGGTGCCGGCGGTTTCATCGACGCGGGCTCCCAATTCGCCTTCCGACACCCGCTCAGAGGCAGAAATCAGGCCAGATATAGGCCGCGACAGCTGTCCGGCCAGGGTTAATCCAACCCAGACGGCAACCATAAGCAACAACAGCGCGACGACGCCGAAAATCATCACAAAAGTGATTTGAATGCCTTCCTGGTTTTTCTCAAGGCTCTTATATTTATCGACGGCGCCAGCGGTTTTTTCAATGTATTCAAGAACTTTCGGGTCAACAAACCGTCCGACCAAAAAATATGCATCGACGAAACCGTCAAGCTTGACGATAGCGCGAACCCTGTCTTCCTTGATGTTAAGAACGATAATGCGGCCTTTGGATGCCTCGCTCATTGCCTCTTTAGGCATCAGATCGAATTCCAGGGATTGACTGAAAATGGATCTGGCAAGAATGCGACCGTTTCCATCAATAACCAGTGCCTCCTGGAAGCCACGAATTTCAGCCTGACGTGTCAGATAATTGTTGAACTGGCGCCGATTTAGCATCAGCGCTGCCGCCTCGTTGTTCAAATCATTGGCGGTCGCCAGAACATCGGCTCGAATGTTTTGCTGATGTTCGTGAAGATACGAAATACCAACAGCATGTGAGGCCTCAAGCGCCGTTTTAATCTTGTCGCTGAACCATGTCTGAATACCAAAATTCAGAAACACCACAGAAAATATAGCAACCAGGATGGCCGGGGCTGCGGCAACCAGTCCGAACATCAACACCAGTCGTGTGTGCAAGCCAGAGCCCGCCTGCCCGCGCCGCCGCTCAGCCCAGACCGACACCAGCCTACGGGCTACAACAACCCCCAGCAACAGCAACAGGACAGCATCCGTATAAAGCAACGCCAGAACAACTTGAGGATCAGGATCAGGGGTGTCCTGCCACCCTGTCATGGTGCCGACGGTCGCCAATCCGGAAACCGCCGCCAGTGCGGCCAGGGTAAAGGCAAACTTGCGGCTCATTCCGAGACGTCGCCAGAGCAATCTGGATTTTATGAGCAAGCTTTCACTGGATTTTGTTGCGCTCGTCATTTGGTCCCTCTGACGACGGCAATATCAAGTTCACGGATTTTCTTTCTCAAAGTGTTCCTGTTCAGGCCCAAAACATCAGCGGCTTTGACCTGATTGCCGCGTGTTGCTTGCAGGGTAAGAGTGATCAAGGGTCGTTCCACTTCCCTGAGCACCCGCTCGTACAGCCCTGCGGCTGGCAAGCTGCCGCCATGGGCGGAAAAATAGGTGTTTAACTGCTGCTCGACTGTTCCCGAAAGGCCGTCGGCACCATCTGCGTAATCTGAAGTCAGCGATGATGTATCCGCCAGCTCGGCCTCGATGACATCAATACCGATGACTTCCTGAGAATACAGCGCGCCCAGACGCTGGACCATATTCTCGAGTTCTCTCACATTACCCGGCCAGCGATAGGATTTGAGCCTTTCCATGGCCTGCGGGTCGATGATTTTACGGGGCAACCCTTCCGTCGTTGTCTGGTTCAGGAAGTGTTGGACAAGTTCTGCTATATCTTCGGTGCGGGCACGCAATGCCGGCAGCCTGATCGGGACAACATTAAGGCGGAAATACAAATCCTCACGAAATAAACCCTGTCTGATCAGCAGTTTGAGATCATGGTGGGTGGCTGCGATAATACGCACATTGGTTCGAATGGGAGTACGACCGCCAACGGTGGTGTATTCACCTTCCTGCAAGACCCGCAGCAAGCGTGTTTGCGCTTCGGGCGGCATGTCGCCAATTTCATCCAGGAACAACGTTCCCCCTTCGGCCTGCTCAAAACGACCGCTTCCACGCTGGACAGCACCAGTAAAAGCGCCCTTTTCATGGCCGAAAAGCTCACTTTCAATTAGATCGCGCGGGATCGCCGCCATGTTGATGGCGACAAACGGGCTGAGTCGCCTTTTGCCGTAGTCATGCAGGGCGCGGGCAACCAGTTCCTTGCCGGTGCCTGACTCACCGGTGATCAGTACCGACAGGTCCGTCCCCATCAGTCGCGCCAGGGTTCGATAAATATCCTGCATGGCTGGTGAGCGGCCAATCAGTGGAATGTTTTCACCATCGCCATCGCTCGGGTTTTCTGTTTTAGAATCTCTGGAATATTCTTCAGAATGTCCTTTTGAAACCTCAAGCGCTTGCTTAACAACGGACAATAATACATTGAGATCAAAAGGTTTTGGCAGGTATTCAAAAGCTCCACGCTCGGTCGCTTTCAGGGCCGTCAGTAAGGTGTTTTGGGCGCTCATGACGATGATTCTAAGTTCCGGACGAATTTTACGAATGCGTGGAATAAGGTCGAGGCCATTCTCATCAGGCATGACAACATCGGTGATCACAAGATCGCCGTCGCCATCGCTGACCCAACGCCACAAGGTTGCGGCATTTCCGGCAGCGCGTACTTCATACCCGGCCCGGCCAAGGGCCTGGATCAGGACCGTGCGGATTGCGGCATCGTCATCTGCGATAAGGATTGTTTGGCTTGTCATATTAAGTTTCACCTGCCTGTGACGTATCTGTCGGCAACATCACCCGGAAAACTGTCCGCGAGGGATGGCTGTCCAACTCGACGATGCCGCCGTGATCGTCAATAATTTTGGCGACAAGAGCCAAACCAAGCCCGCTACCCTTGGGTTTGGTAGTAACAAACGGATCGAACAGATATCTGCGGTTTTCTTCCAGTATCCCCTCACCATTATCCTGAACGCTAACCATCAGCGGAAGATGAACCCTGGAATTGCTGCCCGGCACGGCAAAGCGGAAACCATGCTGGTAGGCGGTTGTCAGCACAATCTCGCCACCGCTCTGCTTTGTCGCCTCCGCCGCGTTTTTGATCAAATTCAGAAAGACCTGCACCAATTGGTCCTTGTTTCCCAAAACCGCAGGCAAGGAAGGGTCGTAGTTTTCGACAAAACGAACATGTTTGGCGAAGCCACTTTCGCCCAGTTTGCGGACACGGTTCAAAACCTGATGGATGTTCACTGCCTGGTAATCAAGGGGAACGCCATCAGTGAAGATATCCATGCGGTCGACCAGGGCGACGATACGATCGGCCTCGTCGCGGATCAGACGGGCCAGTTCCTTGTCATCCTCCTTGGCGTTTTCTTCCAGCAACTGAGCCGCGCCACGGATGCCCGAAAGCGGGTTTTTAACTTCATGGGCCAGCATTGCCGCCATTGCCGAGACCGAACGGGCAGCCCCCCGGTGCGTGAGGTGGCGGTCAATGGTGTCGGCGATGGAACGTTCCTGTATGGCCAGAACAACCGATGAGGAGTTTTCCGGCAACAAACTGGCGTGAATGTTAACCAAACGCTTGCCAATGCGCGGGGTTTCAAGTGGTAAACCGTATTCGGACACAGCCGTGCCACTGCTTCTGACCTGTTGCAAAAGGCTTAGAATTGGGCTGTCGGCAGGAATAAGGCTGTCAATTTTCAGACCAACAAGGTGTGATGCACTGCCTTGAAAAAACTGCTCACTGGCACTGTTGACGTAGCTGATCGTGTCATCAGGATTGATAATGGCGATACTTGATGCCAGAGCATTAAGGATAGTTTCAAAATCGGGCTGGCCGGATTCTCCGGATGTAGCCATCAGCGAAACCGTCTTGCCCATTTTACGCCGCCTTCAGATCAATCAGCGGTAAGTAAAACTGTTTGATCATATCAATCACCCGGTTTTCGTCTGTTCCCGCCATCACCAGGGCGCGGAAATCCGCAGATCCCGGTAAGCCTTTGGAATACCAGCCAATATGTTTGCGGGCGATGCGAATGCCCGGATAGATACCGTAATGGGAAAGAATCCCGGTGTAATGATCGAGCAGGATGGAAAGCTGGTCCTCAAGGCATGGATCGTCAAGTTCCTTGCCGGTTTTCAGGTAATGAATAACCTGGCCTGGAAACCACGGCCGACCATAAGTGCCACGACCAATCATCACGCCATCAGCGCCTGATTGTTCTAACATGGTTTTGGCATCGCTTATGGTGGTGACATCGCCATTGCCGATAACAGGGATTGAAACCGCCTCTTTAACCATGGCGATAAACGGCCAGTCTGCTTTGCCTTTGTAGAACTGATTGCGGGTGCGTCCGTGTACAGTGACCGCTTTGATGCCGCAGTCTTCGGCGATTTTGGCAAGTTTTGGTGCATTACGGCTATCCATATCCCAGCCGGTACGCATTTTCAGGGTGACAGGAATATCAACCGCCTTGACCACGGTTTCGAGGATTTTTCCGGCCAAAACCTCATCACGCATCAACGCCGAACCGGCCTCGCCCTTAACCACCTTCTTGACCGGACAGCCCATGTTGATATCGATGATGGCAGCACCCCGGTCCTGGTTCAGCTTTGCCGCCTCGGCAACGATCTCGGGCTCGCATCCAGCCAACTGAACAGCCATCGGCAATTCATCGCTGCATGAGGTCGACATCTTAAGGGTTTTTCTGGCCGCTCTGACCATCGCCTTGCTGGCGATCATTTCTGAAACCACCAACCCGGCACCGCAGCGTTTGACCTGACGGCGGAACGGCAAGTCACTGACCCCGGACATAGGGGCCAGAATAACCGGATCATCGATGATGACGTTACCGATAGAGATGCTCATTTTGCTGACTTTTTACTATTAAAACGGCACGCTGGCCAAACACCTAAATAAGATGCCTGTTTATTGTGCATATGTGGCAAAAAAGCAACGAAAATTGGGCTTTGAGGGGAAAATAATCAGCCGATCAACACATCGGTGACAAATTTGACACCCGGATACCCCAGCGTCAGCAACAGGTAGGCCAAAAGGACAATGCGGGTAACCCGGCGCCCCCTGACGCCACTGATAAAGTGGGCGCTAAGCAGGCCGCCGATGACGACAAAAGCTGTCAACGACAGGATCGCCTTGTGATCCCAGGCGATAAAGTGACCGGTTTCCTGGTAGTGTGTCGCCATTCCGGTTACCAGCCCCAGCCCCAGCACGACCTCGCCGATAATCAGCAAACGCACAAGAAGACTCTCGCTTTCGGCAACAGATGGCAATATCCGCGTCAGAGATGTTGGCTGTTTGGCTTTCAGGCCGCGCTCTTGAAGAAAGGCCGCCAATGCGGCTACCGCTGCAATGGTGACAAGGGCATACGTGGCGACGGAAACCAGAATATGAGCTTCAACCCAACCACCGGGTTTGTTTATCAAGGGGTGAGCAACCGGTGCCTGCTGCCAGATAATGGCGAAAACCGCCAGCACCGCCATATACGGAACCAGCAGAGGTGTCAGTCGCCATGCCTTGTCATTGAGGACCGTCAGGACGGCAAAAATCATCATGGAAGCGGCTATCGTCACCCATAATGTGGTCGACAGTCCGGTTTGCCACGCCCCTGACATTTTAACGATGACCCAAACAAGCGGACCAGAAACGGCAACAGCAAGGGTCAGCCAGAAGGTGCCGTCCCTGCCCTCATCACCACGTCCGACGTCGCGCCGCCTCAGGGCGACAAAGGCGGAAGGCAACAAGGCCGCAAAGGCGGACAGGCTAATCAGAAATTCTTCCATCATGGCTGGAATTTTACCTTTATAATGAAGAAGCACGTGTGCAAATTAGAGCACTTCGGTGACCCCTTTGGACAGAAATTTTATGCTATTTGTTATGGGATTGATATGAGCAGTTGCATCGCCCTTGTCGTTGGTGCGGGTCGTGGCCACCGTTTCGGCAGTGAAGTGCCTAAACAATATGGCCATGTTGGCGGATATCCGGTGATTTGGCGAACCCTGGCCGCCTTTGCCGGGCATCCAAAAATAACGGCGGTGCGCGCCGTCATCCACCCCGATGACAGGAATTTATATGATGCCGTTATTGCCAGCGGGGAGATTCCCAATTTACTTGAACCGGTTTTCGGCGGCCCCAGCCGCCAACAATCGGTTTGTCTTGGACTGGAAAGTCTGGTGGCCCTGAACCCTGAACTGGTGCTGATCCACGATGCCGCGAGGCCTTTCGTTTCGGGTGATACCATCGAGCGGGTGATTGAGGCGTTAGCAAGCTCCAAAGGTGCCATCGCGGCCCTGCCCGTTCATGATACGTTAAAAAGCAGCGCTGAAGGGTTCGTCAAAACAACCGTCGACAGAACCGGCCTGTGGCGCGCCCAAACACCGCAAGGTTTTCAGTTCATTGATATTCTTGAAGCCCACAGAAGTTGTCCGAAAAATTCCCCTGAAACGGAACTGACCGATGACGCAGCGGTTGCCGAAAAAGCCGGCATGGCCGTCGAACTGGTTGCGGGCAACCCGGACAACATAAAAATAACAACCATGGATGATTTGAAATTGGCCGAGCAAAACCTGACAAGTATGGAATACCGAACGGGAATGGGCTTTGATGTCCACCGTTTTTGTAAAGGCGATCAGGTCACCTTGTGCGGGGTCAGCATCCCCCACGCTTTCGCCCTTGATGGGCATTCCGATGCCGATGTTGCCCTTCATGCCCTGACGGATGCCCTGCTTGGGGCTATCGGCGCAGAAGATATCGGCAGTCATTTCCCGCCCGGTGACGGCCGCTGGAAGGATGCGTCTTCCGATCAATTTCTTGGTCATGCCCGCAATTTGATCAGCAAGCAAGGCGGTGAAATCGTCAATGTGGACCTTACCCTTATTTGCGAAGATCCAAAAATTGGCCCCCATCGGCAAGCCATGCGTGAGGCCGTTGCCACAGTATTGGGCATTCAACAACACCGGATTTCAGTGAAGGCGACAACGACAGAACAACTTGGTTTTACCGGACGAAAGGAAGGCATCGCCGCCCAGGCGGTGGCGACAGTGAAAACAGCCCGCCTTGCCTGAAAGTGCCGAAGTGCCGTAGCATGAAAGCAGAAAATGATCTGGGGGCGAGAAAATGGCAAAAAAACCTAACGAAACAGACAACAAGGCGACCGAGCAGCAATTGCGCTGGCTTCGTCGTGGTTGCGATCAACCAGCGGGAAAACTCCCACTTTTTGATAACAATGGCCGCAAGGTCAATGAACGTACGGTCAGAAGTTGTATCGAACATGGCTGGGCAGAGCCATGGTTTGCCAATCCTTTGAAACCCGACTGGTTGATTTGTAAATTAACGGATGCCGGACGCGCCTTGGTCAATTAAGCTCGCCCCGACTGCATGTGCAGTTGTCTGTTTCGATAGTGTATCGTTATGAAGGTTTTTTCGACGATGAAGCATGAAGTCTGGACCGAGAAAGACACCGTCATTATCTCCTTCAGCGGTGATATTGATTTGGAATTTTCGGGGGATGTCAGAACCATACTGAAGGAAAGCGCACCGCAGGGACGTTCCATCGTGGTTGACATGTCAGGTGTTGAACTGATCGACAGTTCAGGTATCGCCAGTCTTCTTGAAGCATTTCAGAATGCTCACAAGAAAGGTAAGAACTTCACAATTGCATCAATCAAACCACCGGTGATGAGGGTCTTAAAATTGGCCCGGCTGGAAACAGTTTTCGAAATCGAAGAGACCCTCGAAGATGCCCTTAAGCGTTAATCCACAGTATCAATATCGACGTAGCCCTTCTCGATAGCATCCCGCAAGGCATCAAATGCCTGACGCGCGACTTCAAACAATTCGCGCTTTCTTTTAATATCATCAATGACGTCGCCCTCCGGTGCCTTGGCGCTTTCGTTGAGACCAATCTTAAAGGCGGCTTCAAGATAATTAGCCCGCAATTTGCCAACCTGAACAGCGAAGGCAAGGATTGTATCCTTGTTTAATAGCGGAATCTGCTTATGGATCAGTTCAGTATTGGCAAAACGAATGGCTTGTTCGACTTCGCCCAGGAAGTGTTTTTGCCTTAACAGATCTTTATAGTCGTCATTTTCAGACATTAAACATTCCTTCTTATTGTCTTTATTTCATTGTTATTTCAAAGCATTCCCTATTTAAGGTTTGCTTACAAGTATTCAATGAATTGTTTGAGCGAGTTTGTCCCCGACTTCCCGACCTTTTAAGTCAGGAAGATCAGGCCTGTGCCGATAACGCACAGAACAGCGCCCATGGCAGCGCCTGTTGCCGGTCTTTCCCGGGTTAAATACCAAAGGATTGGCAGGACCAAAACCGGCATCATCGAAGACAACGTCATCACAATACCGGTGCTTTCACGGGCCAGGGCGAACAACAACAGGCTCATGCCAATGCCCATACCGAGAAAACCACTAAGGGCGACACGGCCAAAAAGTTTCAGGTTCATTTTTGTTTTTGCCTTCATTGTTTGACCCGGCACCAATAGGGCCACGACCAGACAAAAAGCTCCGACCCCTACCCTGATGGCCGAAACCGCTATCGGGTCCGCCCCGGCAATAAGTGCAGGCTTGGCAAGGATGGCGCCGACGGCCTGGCACAAACCTGCCAACAGGCCAATTCCGACGCCAAATATCAGTGATCCATGAACCTCTTCCCATTGGTGAACCTGATCACGGCGTTTGCCAAAAATAATCGAAAGGATGACACCGCTTGTCACCAGGGCGCAGCCGATGATGGCGTCGAAGCTGAGAATTTCATCAAGGAAGAAGTAACCCAATACTGCGGCTAGCGGTGCATTGGTGGAGAATAAAATGGAATTCCGTCTGGGTCCCAACCGGGACAGCCCTGCAAACAACGCCGTGTCACCGATAAAAATCCCGATAAAACCTGACAGGGCAAGCATAGGTAAATCATCTGGATTGATCGTTTGCCAACCGCCGTACGTGGCTGCCGCAAAACTGAGCATAAAAAAGACGACGGCCATTCTTGTCCGGGTAAAGGCGAAAGCACCCAATTGTCGGGCCGGTTCAACGGCAATCATTGTTCCAAATGACCAAGTCAGGGCGGCACCGAAAGCAGCTAAGTCAGCGATCAAAATATCTGAAATTTCGAGTCCACTCCCTATCCACCCTTAATCGGAGAAAAAAGCGTCAGGGTATCCCCATCAGCGAGAATGGTTGTTGCGCGTTCGGTTCCTGGAATTGACGATTCATTGACCAGCGTCATATAGGATTTGTTGTCGCTGATCCCCAATGCGTCAAGGGCTTCAGTAAGGCTTGCGCCTTCTTCAAGCTCAAGTTCGTCCTTGCCTTCAGTTGGAAGTTCGGCCAACCGCAAGGCAATGAATTGCAGGTGAATTTTCATTTTTGGGGTATGCTTTAGTCCAGGGAAAGCCGGGTCAGGGTTTCCTTCGTCGGTTCACCTTTTTTGTTCCAGCCACGAAGCTCGTAATATTCGGGCAGCATTTTGTCCAACTCACAAACCTTGCCCTTGGCAGCACCGCTTGGTGCCGGTTCCTTGAGCATCCGTTCCGGCAAGGTGTCGTCGGCCATGGTTAATCCGGCGGCGAGGTTGAATTGTTTTTCAAGATTCCAGATCCGCTCACCGACAACACCAAGATTTTCAACTGACCAGTCGCCCTCGCAAGCAGCCGACAGCAAGGCTGATATTTCTTCCATGCTATAACCCGGAAACTGGCAAATTCCAGCCGAATCGGTGGTGCCGGTGTCATTCTGGGTATCCACGACGACCCTGGCTTTACCCTCGGGGCGAATATGTTCAAAATCATCGCCGTAGGTGCTGGCTCTAAGATGACAAGCGCCACGGTTCGAAGTGGCATAGGCAAGGCCCATTCCCTGCATGGCGCGTCCGTCGTAACCTGGAATTTCCTGCCCCTTGACCGCCATGGCGAATTCCGGATGACCGTATTTGTTGCACAGGCGGGTTGAACCCATACCTAACTCTTCGCCAAATCCTTCGGCGCGGCCAGTCAATTCGACCATTTTCACCAAAGCATCAGCCGATCCGAATTTTAGATTTACGCCACCTGTTTCTTTTTGTGTGATGGCACCTGTTTCAAACAGTTCCATTGCGGCGGACAGGGTCGCCCCGAACGAGATCGGATCCATGCCCTGCTCGTTACAAACATAATTGGCGTAGGTCGCAGCCTCGATGTCATTGACGCCGACCATCGGCCCCAAAGAGTAACCGGATTCGTACTCAAGGCCACCCGATACGGTCGGGAAATTTTTGCGCTGCGAAAGTGAAAAATGATCCGGGTCCATTTGCGCAACCCGCCCACAACCGATTGTGCAGGCAAAGCAGGCCTTGTTGGTTTTCAGGTTGGCTTTGCCATCGCTTTTTCGGAGCGATTTCATGGCTTGAAGGTTGACCGTATCAATGCCGTCAAACTGTAACTCCCGATTATTACGGGTTGGCAGGGAACCATAGGAATTGGTGATATTCATCATCGCCATGGTGCCGTCTTCGGTCAGTCCCTTTGCCTCGTCATCGTCGGCGATGCGTTTGTTTGATACAGCCGCCGCGGCAAGAAACGCCGTCATATCCTTGACGCCAATCCCTTTGTTGCCCCGCACGGCAATGGCTTTGAGTTGCTTTGAGCCCATAACCGCGCCCACCCCAGAACGCCCGGCGGCCCGGTCCAGATCATTAACGACACAGGCGAAGCGCACCATCTTCTCACCGGCAACACCGATGGAAGCGATTTTGATTTGCGGATCCTGGTGTATGGTTTTAATGGCCGGTTCGGTTTCCCAAACGGATTTTCCCCAAATTTCAGAAGCATCAAGAAGCTGGGCTTCGTCATCATCGATAAACAGATAGACGGGTTTTTCCGAACGGCCTTCGAAAATAACCATATCCCAGCCGGCATTTTTCAACTCAGCACCGAAGTGACCACCTGAATTTGAACAGGCAATCTGATTACCAAGGGGGCTTTTGGTGATAACCGAATAACGCCCGCCCGTTGAGGCCGGTGTCCCGGTCAGGGGGCCGGTGGCAAATATAAGATTGTTGGCCGGTGAAAGCGGATCGGCCGCAGGGTCACTTTCAGCCATCATATATTTGGTCGCAAGACCACGCTGACCAAGAAAACTCAAGGCCCAATCCATGTTAATATCTTCACCTTTACAGGTGCCTGCCGTTAAATTGACGCGCAAAACTTTACCTTGCCATGACATTAGGATTCTCCCTGATCGTTTGAGATTATTCTCTTCGGGTTGTTAAAGTTTTCCCGGTTTAAGCTGATCATTAAATTCAGCAATTTGTTTATCAATATCGTCGAGTTGGGCTTTCTGGCTCATTTCATAAACCCGCGCCGCCAACTCAATGCGTGAGGCGTTTTGTGAAGCCGCTTCCAGCGTGTCTTTCATGTAATCGTTCATGGAGTTAAACTTGTTCTTCATGATGGCCATTTGTTCAGTGGCTTTTTCGTGAGACAACGCGAGCGCTTCTTCCAGTGCCCAGATTTGTTCGGTTAGTTGAACCATTTGTTCAGACTCAAGCTTTTGTGCGTCCATCAGCTCAAAGAAAGACTGGGAAATATCCTGATTTTCCTTCCTCAGAGCATCTAATTCCAGTTGAAGGCCCAAATTCTCCTGGGTCAGGTCATCAAACCTACCCTCGGCGACCTGTAGTAATTTTGTTAATTGATCTTCGGCTGACGTCATTGGGTGTTGGCCATATTGGAATACGGATCGATTCAAAGATTGCCATGATGATAGCCGGTATAAGTTCTCAGTAAATATTTATCTTCTATAAATCCGCAGCAATTTTAAAATGAAAAAGGACCAGCCAATCAAGGCTGATCCTTTCATCAATTGGTCGGAGCGATAGGATTTGAACCTACGACCCCTACACCCCCAGTGTAGTGCGCTACCAGACTGCGCCACGCTCCGATAATTCTGGTTTTCTCCAATCGGCAGAGGCCGCACTATAAGGGTGCTGGCGATACGGTGCAACGGGCCAAATCGAGATGTTTATGCCCCTAAAAGAACGCGAATGTCTTCGAGCTCGCCAAGCACTGATTTTAGTTCTTTCTGGACTTTTGAAACCTTGCCTGACGTGTCTTCAGAACTTTTCGGTTTGTCCTCATTCAAACTGGGCTTGCCACCTTCCCTGAATAATTTCTGTGCCCCCTTGATGGTGTATCCATCATCGTAAAGAAGGCCTCGAATACGGCGCAAAATTTCAATGTCCTGGGGACGGTAATAGCGACGACCGCCGCCGCGTTTCATTGGTTTGATAACGCTGAATTTGGATTCCCAGAAACGCAAAACATGCTGGGGAAGGTCAAGTTCCTCAGCGACTTCGCTAATGGTCCTGAAGGCGGAACTCGATTTTGCCATGGAAGCGTACTTTACTTAAGAAGTTTTAGGGACCTTTGCTATTGATCCGGTTCTTTAAAACCTGGGAAGGACGGAAAACCAGAACCTTGCGCGGCAGGATCGGAACTTCCTCACCGGTTTTCGGATTGCGACCAATACGCTGTCCTTTTTGACGGACGGAAAAACTACCAAAGGATGATATTTTAACGGTCTCGCCGCGAGCCAGTGCATCAGAAACATGGGTCAGGACGGATTCAAGAAGGTCAGCTGATTCACTACGCGACAAGCCAACTTCCTGATAAACCGATTCACCGAGTTGTGCGCGTGTAATTGTTTTTCCGGACATCTTGCTCAAACCCCAACTGGCGACTGATGGAATGAGGGTATCGTTCCCGAAGAAATCCGTCAATATCAAAGGGATGCCGGGAACTGACTAATTTTGTTGGTTTATCTACCAACGCACCAGGGCAGCGCCCCAGGTGAAGCCCCCGCCCATGGCTTCCATCAGGACAAGTTGTCCTTCCTGAATGCGGCCATCACGGACAGCCTCGTCCAGGGCCAATGGAATGGAAGCGGCAGAAGTGTTGGCGTGCCTGTCGACCGTAACCACAACCCTGTCCTGTGCAAGACCCAGCTTGCGAGCAGTTCCCGTAAGGATACGCAGGTTTGCCTGATGGGGAACCAGCCAGTCAATATCGGAACGTTGGTAGTTATTTGCGGCCAATGATTCGTCAACAACACTGGCCAGATTAACCACAGCATGACGGAAAACCTCAGGGCCGGACATGCGCAAATGTCCAACGCTCTGGGTTGTCGAGGGTCCGCCGTCAACATAAAGCAAATTTCCGTAACGGCCATCTGAATGAAGGTGTGTTGAAAGAATGCCTTCTTTTTCGGATTTTTCCAGGACGACAGCCCCGCCACCATCACCAAACAGGACACAGGTTGTGCGATCTTCCCAGTCGAGAATGCGCGAGAATGTTTCAGCGCCGATGACCAAAACCCGTTCTGCCTGCCCTGCCTTGATAAAATTATCAGCGATAGCGAGTGCGTAAACGAAGCCCGAACAGACGGCCTGAATATCAAAAGCCGCACCATGGGTCATGCCAAGCAGGGACTGGACCTTGGTCGCCGTTGAAGGAAAGGTGTTGTCGGGTGTCGCGGTGGCCAGCACGACAAGGTCAATGTCGGCGATACTGACAGCAGCCGCATCAAGGGCGCGAAGGGCCGCCTGATGGGCGATATTGGCGGTGGTTTCCCCTTCGGCGGCAATATGGCGTTGGCGAATACCTGTGCGCTCAACAATCCACTCATCGGACGTATCAACGGTTTTAGCCAACTCGGCATTGGTGACAATCCGTTCGGGGAGGAATGAACCGGTACCGCTGATCCGTGAGTGTATCGTCATGGTTTGATCAAGGATTCTGGATGCATCTCGTCGAGATGGGAGAGGTCTTCCTTAATGACGTCATTAAGATCATCGGTAATTAAATCGACAGCGACATCGAGTGCGTTGGCAAATCCAAAGGCGTCGGCACCGCCATGGCTCTTGATGCAAATTCCGTTTAGGCCAAGGAACATGGCGCCGTTGTAACGCCGGGGATCGATCCGGCCCTTGAATTTGGAAAGAGATTTTTTTGCCAGCAAAGCCCCGGTTCTGGACAGCAGCGAATTCATCATCGCTTCTTTCAGGAAGTTGCTGAACATGCGGGCGGTGCCTTCCGCCGTTTTCAGGGCGATATTGCCGGTGAAACCGTCGGTGACGACGACGTCTACTGTTCCTTTGGTGATGTCGTCACCTTCAACAAAGCCGTGGAAACGGATGGGAAGATTGATTTCCTGAAGCATGGCCGCCGCTTGTTGCAGTTGCTCGTGGCCTTTTACATCTTCCGAACCGATGTTGAGGATACCAATGGACGGTTGCTCGATGCCCAACACCTTGCGTGCATAGGCTTCGCCCATGACGGCGAACTGGACAAGATTATCAGCGTCGCACTGAACATTGGCACCCAGGTCCAAAATGATGCAATCGCCTTGCATGGTGGGGAAATTCTTAGCGATTGCCGGGCGATCAATGCCAGGAAGCGTTTTCAGAACGAATTTTGCCATTGCCATCAGGGCGCCGGTATTGCCGGCTGATACGATTCCTGCAGCTTCACCTTCGTGGACCGCGTTAATGGCCAGACGCATGCTTGAATTACGCCCTGAACGCAGGGCGGCCCCGGCTTTCTCGTCGTTGGAGACGACATCTTCCGTATGACGAACCTGACAAATTGAGCGCACGGCTGGAACCTTGTCAAGAAGCGGGATTAATTGTTTCTCGTCGCCGTACAGCAGGAAATTAACATGCGGCATGCGTGCAAGCGCAAGGCCGATGCCATCCACCACCATGCCTGGGGCGTTATCGCCACCCATGGCGTCAAGTGAAAGCGTTAAATTACGCGTAATCACAGATAAGTCCTTGTGCAGAAACCAGTAAATCTGGAGCTAATCCTATACAGGATCAGGCGGCGTCACCAGCTTCCATGACTTCACGGCCTTTGTACTGACCACAAGATGCACAGACATGGTGCGGGCGCTTTAATTCGCCGCATTCGGAGCATTCTTCATAGGTCGCGCCCTTAAGCGCATCATGGGAACGGCGCATGTTGCGACGCGATTTTGAAATTTTCTTTTTAGGGACGGCCATGTTCAGTTCTCTCAGTTGCGCTTCATTGAGCGAAGCGGTGTTTCTTAAACAATAAATGCCTCTGGGGCAAGCTGCATCACAGATAAAATTTATTTCTTTTTCAGCTGTTCAAGGATGGCAAACGGGTTAGCCCGCAGTGTGCTATCATCATCCCCGGCGCTCACCATACCATCGAAGACAGCATCGGCGGCTCGTGGAAAGGGATCAATCTCCAATGATAGCTGTTCGGCAACGCATTCGCCAAGATCAAAACCGCCATTTGTCATCGGATCCGGCGGTTCTGGAATCTCCTCGTTAGCAGCCCCCTCTTCCTCATCTGGTTCAACGTCACTGCCTAAATAAGCTTCGGCTGACGCACTAAACAGGCGTTCAAAATCAAAATTCAACTCAATCTTCAAAGGCTTGGACGTTATAATGCAAGCTTGGACATATTCCGCACTGCATTTACATAAGGTGTGCACCAGATCGGACGATTGCCGGGACACCACGGCATAAATTTTTAAACTGTCCAGACTCAACAGGTCAAGACGCTTGGCAAGCGCTTTGCGCTCGTCGTCACGGGCTTCGATTTGATACGTTTTTTCGGCTTCTTTCAGTGTTTCGCAATTGATGAAAAAACTGAATTCCGGTTTCATATCCATCGTTTTCTTAACCTTCCGACCCGGACGGCGGGATAAAATCAAACTCGCCCTTCAGGAGGGAGCCGACTTCACAGGCGTCCAATCGGGCTGCCTCGCTGCGCATGTAGGATACGATAAGGGCCAGATTCTCCGCCGTTGTTTCGTTCTCGCGGAACAGGTTGCGTTCAAGGGCGGCCGCTAAATTCGTATCATCGTCCTCTGAAAGTCCCAGATCATAGGATTCGAGGCGCCCATAAAAGGCTTTGGCCATTTTTTTGACCCTGACGAGTACCCCCATGTCACCGATTCCCAATTCGCGCAGGTTCAAATCGATATCGTCGAACATGTAATCGAACAAGGCCTGAGACAGTTTTCGGGTTTTCTCAACGTCCGATTTCAAACGGCGGATGACAAGAATCATATGCAGGGAGATCATATCAAAACGACCATCGAAGGTGTCTGCGACGCCGAAATCCTTGTAAAAGACAGGCTGACGGGCCTGTTCGACAATGATTCGATACATTTTATGAGCGGTTTCTTTTTCGCGGGAAAAAGAGAAAAAGTTCTTCAGAATGTTCATTTTAAGATCAGACTTTTGATAACGGACTTCGATTGGTTTGTTTTATCATATACTAATAGTCATCTGATGCTTTATAGACGCACCCTCTGCCTAAACGGGGCCAAGTAATAATGTTGATATCAAAACCTTCAAAGCTTTTATTTACCTTCGGTCTGTTGGTGCTGCTTGGCGCCTGTACACCAAAGATTGACGTGCGCGGTAATTTGCCTGATCCGGAACGCTTGAGCGAGATCGTGCCGGGGGAGCAATCACGTGCTGAAATCGAGGAAATCCTCGGAACCCCGTCCAGTGTCGCCGTTTTTGATCAGGAAACCTGGCTCTATGTCTCCCAACGCACCGAAACCGTTGCCTTCTTTGAGCCCGAGGTTAAAGAGCGAAAAGTCATAATCCTAAAGTTTGATAAGGACGGCATTGTCAGTACGATCGAAACTCTGAGCGCCGAAAACGGCAAGAATATCCAGCCTGTCGATCGCACGACGCCAACAGCCGGCAACGAATTCACCCTGATCGACCAACTGTTCGGCAACCTGGGCCGCTTTAACTAGCACCACTTCAATAGGAACAAAAAAATCCCCGGAAGGTGAACCCTCCGGGGATTTTTCATGTCTTTGTCGTTGTTTGATCAGGCCAGAATTGCCAACAACAAGATAGCTACGATGTTGATGATCTTGATCATCGGGTTGATGGCTGGCCCTGCTGTATCCTTGTAAGGATCGCCAACCGTATCACCGGTAACGGCAGCCTTGTGGGCGTCTGAACCCTTGCCGCCATGGTTGCCATCCTCGATGTACTTCTTGGCATTATCCCAGGCACCGCCACCGGAGGTCATCGAAATGGCGACGAACAGGCCGGTAACGATAGAACCCAGAAGCATCGCGCCAAGCGCCGTGAAGGCGGCCCCCTGCCCGGCAATCGGCATGATGACAAAATAGATGACCACCGGGGCAAACACCGGCAACATCGACGGCAGGATCATTTCCTTGATTGCCGTCTTGGTCAGCATATCGACACATTTGCCGTATTCAGGCTTGCCGGTGCCTTCCATGAGGCCGGGGATTTCCTTGAACTGGCGACGGATTTCAACGACCAGTTCGCCACCGGCGCGACCGACAGCCATCATCCCCATAGAGCCGAAGAGAAACGGCAACAAGCCGCCAATAAACAGGCCGACAACAACGAACGGATCCTGCAAGTTGAAGGTCACATTGACATCGGGGAAATAATGCTTGAGGTCTTCGGTATAGGCTGCAAACAGAACCAGAGCAGCGAAACCGGCGGAACCGATAGCATAGCCCTTGGTCACCGCTTTGGTGGTGTTGCCGACGGCGTCCAGCGCATCGGTCGTCTTGCGGACGTCCTCTGGCAGTTCGGCCATTTCGGCAATACCGCCAGCGTTATCGGTAACGGGGCCGAAGGCATCAAGCGCCACGACCATACCGGCCAGGGCAAGCATCGTTGTCGCAGCAATCGCCAGCCCAAACAGACCAGCGGTCAGGTACGCCGAAATGATACCACCGCAAATAACAATAACCGGCAGCGCCGTCGATTCCATGGAAATCGCCAAGCCCTGAATGATGTTAGTCGCATCCCCAGTTACAGATGCCGAGGCGACACTTTGCACCGGCCGGTGTTCGGTGCCGGTGTAGTACTCGGTGATCCAGACGATCAGGCCGGTGACAACCAGACCGGTCAAGGCGCTAAGGAACAGGTCCATGCCGGTGATGGTGCGCCCGGCACCGGTGAAGGTGGCGTCGAAGCCAAACATCCAACTGATAATGCCGGCAATCAGGATAGCCGAAATGACCATGCTGGCGATGAAGCCTTTATAAAGCGCCCCCATGATGTTGTTGGAAGCCCCAAGTTTGACGAACCAGGTGGCGATAACCGAACCCAAAATGCACACCGCGCCGATAACCAGTGGGAAAGCCATCATGGTTTCCTGGTCCTGGCCGGTGAAGAAGATAGCGGCCAGCAGCATGGTGCCGACCATGGTTACGGCATAGGTTTCGAATAGGTCGGCGGCCATACCGGCGCAATCGCCGACGTTGTCACCAACATTATCGGCGATGACGCCGGGGTTGCGTGGGTCGTCTTCGGGGATACCGGCTTCGATTTTACCTACCAGATCGGCGCCAACATCGGCACCCTTGGTAAAGATACCGCCACCCAAACGAGCGAAGATGGAAATCAGCGAAGCGCCGAAACCAAGCGCGACAAGGGCTTCAAGCAAGTGACGCATGCCTTCGGGGCTTTCACCCAGGCCCATGTTAAGAAGCACCATGTAGTAACCGGCAAGACCCAACAGGGCCAGACCAACCACCAGCATGCCGGTGATAGCACCGGATTTGAAGGCGATGTCCAAACCACCTGCAAGCCCGACAGAACGGGCGGCTTCAGCGGTGCGGACGTTGGCGCGAACAGAAACATTCATGCCGACAAAACCCGCTAATCCAGAAAGAATAGCGCCGATGAAGAAACCGATGGCAACCAGCAGCCCAAGTTTCAGGCCCAATAACACGCCGATGACGACACCGACCATGGCAATGGCCGAATATTGACGGTTCAGGTAGGCACGAGCCCCTTCCTGAATGGCGCTGGCAATTTCCTGCATTCGATCTGTACCGGCCGGAGCGGCCAGGACGGAACGAATGGCATAAATACCGTAAGCAAGCGCAATAACGCCACCGGCAATGATTAGATTATAGACATTCGACATGCTTTACATACCTCGTTTGATGGACAGTCCCAGGGTTCTCCAGAGTAAGAGAATCAGGGGACACACAAAAAATTCAGGGGGAAAATGACAGAATCGAGTTTCCAAAGCAACCAGCCACTTATAACAATGCCCTGGAAAGGAAAAAAAATAATGACACAAGCAATAAAAATCCATTAATAGACTGAAATATCTTGAATATTAGATATTTTTAATTAACGAGATTTTCGCTGGCTGTTTGTTCTTTAGGGGGTTGTGTCGGGACTTCACTTTAGTGCTTCGGCAAGAATCAACGCTCGTTGACTTCTTCAATAATGATATTGTTAATGACATTGGGTCCCATCACTTTTTTGCCAACCATCAACAGACGCTCGGAAAGAATGTCAGCATTAAGTTTGTTCTGACGGCGAATGACGCGAGGGATAAAGACGTAAAGATCCTTAAAAAAGGAATCCCCCAATCTGGGTAGAAGCTTGGTGACCTTTTCTTCGTTTTCCTTACCAATCACTTCCACACTCAATTTAATCATTACCGTAGCGGCGACCCTGTCTTCAGCTAAAATTGAAATATATAAATCATCCATTGCAATAGCGACGGGCGGCACATCGGGGACGACTTCTTTTTCGGCATTCAGTTCTTCTTCAGTGACCGGTGCAAACGGGCCCATTTCCAGAAACTTCAACACACTGACGGTTCCGCCCGAAAGCATCAATAAAACGGAGAAAATAATAACAATTTTTTTGACGTCCATAGCGGAAGTGGCCCCAAAATAACAATAATAATGTCCGGTCAACAGACCTGAACGGAAATCTTATCGTGTCCCCTTCAAATGTGGAAGCATTCGTTAAGGCAATCAAAAATGCCGGTAACCTGTTGTGGGCATTCTGATTTCCACACCATCACCATCTATGATCTTGACCTGGTTGCCCGCGCCGTCAGCTTCCACAACACCAATCGGTGTCAAGGACAGGTTCAATTTATCGGCCAGGTTGGTGACGGCATTTTGTCGTTCTGGCGGAACACAGAAAACAAGTTCATAGTCATCACCACCCGACATTATCACGTTCATCATGTCAGGGTCATTTTCAACAATCCCCTGCCCGACCGCAGACAGCGGGATGTCATCAGCACGAATTGTGGCAGTGACTTTCGAGCACGTACAAATGTGGCCCATATCCTGAACCAACCCGTCAGAAATATCAATTGCGGCACTGGCAAGACCGTATAACTCCCGACCAAGGTCAAGCCTTGGTTGCGGTCGATGATAACGCTCGGTAAGGATTTCCAGGCTCGAAGGTTCCAATTCAGAGAAATCCCCCTGAACGGCAGCCAAACCGAGTGTCGCATCGCCAATTGTGCCGCTAGTATAAATAATGTCTCCCGGCTTGGCCCCTGAGCGTTTCATCTCCTGGCCCGTCTTTACCCAACCCATGGCGGTGACGCTCAAAGACAAAGGGCCCGGTGTGGAAACGGTGTCACCGCCGACCAGGGTAATGGCGTAGAGCATCTGTTCCACTTCCAGAGCCTGGGTAAAACTGTCGAGCCAGTCATCCCCATAGATGTTCTCGCCGCCACTGGGTAAGGACAGGGACAATGTATACCAGGCCGGTTCCGCGCCCATGGCGGCTAGATCCGACAGGTTGACCCGCAAGGTCTTGGCGGCAATAAAATGAGGAGGCGTGAATTCAAGAAAATGAACCCCCGAAACCAGCGTATCCATTGTAACGACCAGGTGATGACCATCTTTTGGAGCCAGTACGGCGGCGTCGTCACATAAATCCGCAGCTCCACTTTCCGCGCTTGCCAAGGGCCTGAAGTACTTCCCGATCAGATCAAATTCACCGGGCCTGTTACTCACTTTTAAAATTCCGTCGACCGTAGGACTCGGGCAATTTTATCAAGCACACCGTTAACCAGAGCAGGTTTGTTATCGTCAAAAAAAGCCCTCGCCACATTGACGTATTCGTTGATCACCACGCGCGCCGGAACTTTCCCCATGGTCAGCAACTCTAATGTACCAGCCCGCAGAATTGCCCGTAAGATCACTTCAAGACGCTCGACGCTCCAGTCTTCTGACAGTGACGGGCCGATGATACCGTCCAGTTCATCGCGTTTTTCAGTAACACCACGTACAATTTCAGCCAGCAATGCACCATCTGGGGCCGCCATTTCGGGCAAGTCTTCTTCGCCTTCCGTAGCCATGGCAAGGGCTGATTTCCAACGTTGACGAAGGAATTCATCCAGGACGGGATCGGCATCAATACCCGTCATGTCTATTTCATAAAGTGCCTGTACGGCGACAAGCCTTGCTGATGAACGGTCAACTCCCGGATTGGCTTTGTCTTCGTCGCTTGAAGCATTCATCGTGGCACAAGACGGAAGTGTTTTTTAACGTCCATCATCCTCAAGCACGCGCGGGCGACATCACCGCCTTTGTTTTTTTTGCTGACATCAGCCCGTTCCCACGCCTGATCGCGGTTTTCCACAGTCAAAATTCCATAACCAAGGGCAACGCTGTAATTCATGACAATATTCATCAACGCCCGGGATGATTCCTGACAGACATAATCATAATGACTTGTCTCGCCCCTGATCACACAACCGAAGCCGATGAAACCGGCATAGCGACTCATTGCGGATCCGATCTCCATCGAGCGAATGGCGAAGCGGATAGCCTGGGGAACCTCAAAAGCACCGGGCACAGGCATCCGTTCATAGTTCAAACCTGCCTCTTCAAGAACGGCAATTGCGCCCTTGGCCAGTTCATCTGCAATATCATCGTAGAAGCGGCCCTCGACGATCAGGATGCTCGGTGTATCAGACATCAAAAATTCCTTATCGTTTAAGTTTTATGTGGTATCGCGCGCTGCTCGATGACTGTGAGGCCATACCCTTCCAGGCCGACAATGTTGCGATGGGTATTGGATAGCAGAATCATATCCCTGATTCCAAGATCAAGCAAAATTTGTGCGCCGACTCCGTAATCGCGTAGCTCACTGCTTGATTTCACTTCCTCGCCTAACTTGTGACGAACCCGGTCGGACAGGCTGGTTGGTTGTGGCTCACGGATCAGGACGATAACACCGCGCCCTTCATCGGCTATCATTTCCATGGCCCGGTGCAACTCATCGGCTTTACCAGACATGGTATCGGAAAGCACATCATCAAGGACATTCAGGGCGTGCATACGCACCGGCACCGGCTGGCCATCGGAGACATCACCCTTAATCAGGGCAATGTGTTCGGCATAGGCGATGTTATTGACGTAAACCGCCATCTTGAATTCACCGCCGTGGTTGCTGTTGAACGATGTTTCCAGCGTCCGCTCAATCAGCCTGTCATTTTTCAGCCGGTAGGCGATCAGATCGGCAATGGTGCCAATTTTCAATTCGTGGTGTTGGGCGAATTTCACCAGGTCCGGCATCCGCGCCATGGTCCCGTCTTCGTTCATGATTTCACAAATCACGCCTGACGGATTAAGCCCGGCTAACCTGGATACATCGACGGCTGCCTCTGTATGGCCAGCGCGAACAAGAACACCACCGGCGCGGGCCTCCAGCGGAAAGACATGTCCGGGGCTAGCGATATCATTGACACCCTTGGTCGGATCAATGGCGACGGCGACGGTGCGGGCCCGGTCAGATGCCGAAATACCGGTGGTCACCCCTTCGCGCGCCTCGATGGAAACCGTAAAGGCGGTTTGATGGCGGGAATCGTTATGGCGGGGCATCGCTGGCAACTTAAGCTCGTCAATGCGTTCAGACGTCAGAGTCAGACAAATAAGACCGCGCCCATATTTAGCCATGAAGTTGATCGCTTCTGGCGTCGCCATCTGTGCCGGAATAACAAGGTCACCCTCATTTTCGCGTTCCTCGTCATCAACCAGGATGAACATCCTGCCATTTCGGGCATCTTCAATTATATCTTCAGTGGGCGACAGGTTCTTTGAGTGGGGCACGGTTTTTATCTTTATCCTTTATGTGCAATCTTTTCAGGATCGCTCGATTTCGAGAAGCCGCGCAACATAGCGTGCCAGCATATCTATTTCCACATTGACGATGTCACCAGTTGAAATATTACCAAATGTGGTCTCTTTTTGAGTATGGGCGATCAAATTGACGCCAAAGGTATCGTTGTCCACTTCATTGACGGTCAGGGAGACACCGTCCAGGGTGATTGAGCCTTTGGGCGCTATAAAGCCTTTCAAATCATTGCTTGTCTTAAAACTGAGGCGAAGGGAATCGCCTTCCTTTTCAAGATCAGTCAGCGTTGCTGTTCCATCGACGTGACCCGATACGACATGGCCTCCCATTTCGTCACCGGCCCTAAGCGCCCTCTCCAGATTGACCCTGGTTCCTTGTGTCCAGGAACCCAGAACGGTTTTTGACAGAGTCTCAGCCGACGCCTCGACGCCAAACCAGTCCTCGGCGCGTTCAATGACAGTCATACAAGCCCCGCTACAGCAGATGGAGGCGCCTATATCAATGGACGCGACATCAAAAGCGGTGCTGATTTCAATACGGGTATCGCCTGTCTTGACCAGTGATCGTACTGTTCCGATGTCTGTGATGATGCCTGTAAACATGGTATTATCTACGTTCGTAAGTTTCAAAAACATCTTCGCCGCATGTTCTTAAAGAGGTGCGGTAAAAAGTTGGTGCGTCAGGAAGGCTTTCTACACCATATGCAGCGACCGAGGGAACACCGTCACCACCAATTAGTTTGGCTGCATGAAACCATGCCAGACGGTCGATCAGCCCTGCTTGCATAAAAGCCCCCGCCAATTTGCCGCCGCCTTCAATCAAAACACTGTTCAGCCCCTCATCTGCCAATGCCTTTGCCATGGCTGCCGGTGCCGGATGCCCTGAGGCAGAAGGAGCAACCTCGATGACCTTGACGGCTTTATTTTTAAGTTCCCTGATTTTGCCCTTATCTGCCCCCTTTCCTGCGATGATGATTGTCGGGATGTCACCGGCCGATTGAACCACGGCGCTTGAGGCTGGCAATTGCAGGGTACTGTCAGCAATGATTCGGGTCGGCGAGAATGCTTCCATACCCGGTAGCCGACAATTTAAAGAAGGATTATCGGCCAGGGCCGTGCCGATACCGACCATGATGGCGTCGTGGCGGGCCCGTAACATGTGAACTGCAGCCCGGGCTTCTGTGCCGGTTATCCACCTGCTGTGACCGGTGCGGGTTGCGATGCGGCCATCCAGACTGGTTGCTGATTTGAGCGTCAACAAGGGCCGCCCCTTCGAAAGACGGGACATAAAACCGGCGTTCAGAGTCCGGGCTTCGGCTTCAAGAATGCCTTGAACAACGTCCACTCCGGCGGCCTTCAACCGCTCGCCCCCCTTCCCTGCGACCCTGGGGTCGGGGTCTTCACAAGCGATAACCACGCGCTTGATACCGGCATCGATCAGGGCCACCGAACACGGTGGGGTTTTGCCGCGATGGTCACAAGGCTCAAGGGTAACATAGGCAGTAGCGCCCTGGCATTGATCGCCGGCACGACCAATAGCTTCCGTTTCCGCATGCGGGCGTCCACCGGGCTGGGTCCAACCGCGACCGACAACGCCACCTTCAGTACCGACAATAATACAACCCACAGCGGGATTGGGCGCAACCAGACCAAGCCCACGACCGGCAAGGGTCAGTGCCGTTTGCATGTGGAGCGTATCGATATCTGGAGAGCTCATCACAGACCCCCGTCTGCACCACCCGTCCGCTTAATTTTCGTCACCCAGTTCACCGATGAATTCTTCGAAGTCTTTTGCTTCACGGAAATTCCGGTAAACAGAAGCAAAACGCACGTAGGCGACCTGATCAAGATCATGTAGGTTATCCATGATCATTTCACCAACCACTTTGGTTGGTATTTCGGTCTCACCCAGAGTTTCCAGACGGCGTTGGATGCCATTGACGACGCGTTCGATCTTCTCGTTGTCGACGGGCCGTTTACGCAGGGCAATTCTCAAGGATCGGGTGACTTTGTCACGGTCAAAGGGTGCTTTTTCACCATCTTTTTTAACGACGGTCAATTCACGTAGCTGAACCCGCTCGAATGTCGTGAAACGTGAACCGCAGGACGGACAATACCGACGCCTTCGAATGGTCGCGTTTTCCTCGGTCGGTCGGCTATCTTTTACCTGGGTGTCGTCGCTACCGCAAAATGGACATCGCATTGGATGAACTCCTTTAAATGTCCCGGTAAATCGGGAAGTTTTGGCAAAGGGTCAGGACTTGTTCGGCAACCGCCGCCTCGACCGATGAATTATCGTTGGAGGACGAAGCCAGGCCATCAAGAACATCGCCGATCAAATTGCCGATTTGGCGAAATTCTTGCGGCCCGAAACCGCGTGTCGTGCCTGCCGGTGTGCCCAGGCGAACGCCCGAGGTAACAGTGGGTTTTTCAGGATCAAATGGAATACCATTTTTGTTACAGGTCATGCGAGCTCGTTCAAGACTGTGCTCGGCATCCCGACCGTTAAGTCCCTTGGGCCTGAGATCAACCAGCATCAAATGAGTGTCGGTGCCGCCAGAGACGATATCCAGTCCCCGCTCAATCAGGGTCTCGGCCAGAACACGGGCGTTTTCGACGACTGACTTTGAATACTCTATGAACTCGGGCCTCAGGGCTTCGCCAAAGGCGACCGCCTTGGCGGCGATAGTATGCATCAACGGGCCACCCTGAAGGCCGGGAAATACCGCAGAGTTGATTTTCTTGGCGATGTCTTCATTGTTCGTCAGAACCATGCCGCCGCGCGGGCCGCGAAGGGTTTTGTGTGTCGTCGTGGTAACAACGTCGGCAATGGGAAGTGGTGACGGGTGGACACCGGCGGCGACAAGGCCAGCAAAATGCGCCATATCGACCAGTAAAATCGCTCCGACCTGATCGGCAATTTCCCGGAATCGGGCAAAATCGAGGGTTCTGGGATAAGCGGACCCCCCGGCGATGATCAGTTTCGGCTGGTGCTCTTTCGCCAGTTTTTCGACTTCATCGAAATCGACCAGGGCATCCTCTTTACGGACACCGTACTGGATGGCGTTAAACCACTTGCCCGATTGGGCTGGCGGTGCGCCATGGGTCAAATGACCACCAGCGGCCAGCGACATGCCTAAAATGGTGTCGCCAGGCTTCAGCAGGGCTAACATAACGGCGCCGTTGGCCTGACAACCTGAATGGGGCTGCACGTTTACGAAGCCGCAATTGAAAAGTTTTTTCGCCCGCTCAATAGCAAGGGTTTCGGCGACATCGACATACTCACAACCACCATAGTAGCGCCGCCCGGAATATCCCTCAGCATATTTGTTGGTCATTACAGAGCTCTGAGCTTCCATGACGGCCCGGGAAACGATGTTTTCCGACGCGATCAGTTCGATCTGCTCTTGCTGACGAGTCAGTTCGTCTTTGATCGAAGCCATCAACTCCGGATCTGTTTCGACAAGCGACTGATTGAAGAAATTCTCATGATTTTGAGATGGATAGGCATTATTTGCGCCAGACATCGGCGACCCCCTTAAGCGTAATAAAAAAAATTATTCAGGATTGGAAAGTTTATCGACCCGCCGGGCATGCCGACCGCCTTCGAATTCTGTTTCAAGGAACACGCGCAGGCAATCCTTGGCCAGGTCCGGGCCGATCATACGACCGCCGAAGACGATGACATTGGCATCATTGTGAAGACGCGACAATTTAGCGCCCAGTGCATCATGGATCAGGGCCGCGCGAATAACCGGATGGCGGTTGGCAGCGATGGAAATGCCGATGCCGCTGCCACAAACCAGAACGCCGCGGGTCGCCAGACCTTGCTTGAGAGCCCCAGCCACGGCGTAACCGAAATCCGGATAATCAACGGACTCCATGCTGTCGGCACCAAGATCGAGGATCGCAAAGCCAAGATCGGAGAGGACCTGCTTGAGTTCGTTTTTCAATTCGAAGCCGCCATGGTCGCTGGCGATGGCGATGGTTTCAGAAGACATAAAGGTCCCTTTTGCTCGTACAAAACCAAAAAACTATTGGGCTATTTCCAGAAAAATTATAAGTACCACATATCCGCACCCGATGCCAACAAACCACAAGCACAAGCGCAGGTAAATACATATTGTTAGGGTCAATAAAGGTCGTTTTCCGGTTTTTCGGCATTTTTCTTTTTATTGAGTACATACATAAGTTTATTCGCTGCCAGGCGTTTCAATTCCGCTTCGCTGCGTGATGCATCACCGACCATGGTAACTTCTGTTCCAGTGACCGGATCGATGGCAACGACCCTGACCGAACGACCGGAGGTGTAATGCATTTCGACCAGAACTTCGCGGCCATGATTTTTATCAGTGCTCATGGGTTTATATAAACCCAATGGATTTGCGATGTCACCCGTTTGAAGGATTACATATTGCGGCGGTATTGGCCGCCCGCTTCAAAAAGCGCCTCGGTGATATCGCCAAGGGAGCAATGGCGAGCTGCTTCGACAAGCACGGCGAAGACATTTTCGTTGTTGGTTGCTGCTGATTTGAGGCGCGCCAGCATTTCCCGGCAGGATTTTGCATTTGCCTTCTGGAAGCCTCTCAGGCGTTTGATCTGGCTCTTTTTTTCTGCGTCTGTCGAGCGCGCAAGGTCGGGGGTGACAACGGCTTCGTCTTCGTTGGGATTGGTGAAGGTGTTGACGCCAACGATAGGGTAAGAGCCATCGTGTTTTTTAGTCTCGTAGTACAGGGATTCATCCTGGATTTTGCCGCGCTGATAGCCGGTTTCCATAGCACCCAGAACGCCACCACGTTCAGAAATGCGCTCAAACTCCTGCAACACGGCTTCTTCAACAAGGTCGGTCAACTCGTCGATGACAAAAGCCCCCTGATTGGGGTTCTCGTTCATCGCCAGCCCCCATTCCCGGTTGATAATCATCTGGATCGCCAGGGCCCGGCGGACACTGTCCTCGGTCGGGGTCGTGAAGGCCTCATCATGGGCGTTGGTGTGCAGGGAGTTGCAATTGTCATAAATGCCAATCAGCGCCTGCAAGGTTGTGCGAATGTCGTTAAAGGACATTTCCTGGGCATGAAGGGATCGGCCGGACGTCTGAACATGGTATTTCAGCTTTTGTGAGCGCTCGTTGGCCCCGTAGCGATCACGCATGGCCGTAGCCCATATCCTGCGGGCAACACGGCCCATGACCGCGTATTCCGGATCCATCCCATTGGAGAAGAAAAACGACAGGTTGGGGGCAAAATCATCAATATTCATACCCCGCGCCAGATACGTTTCCACATAGGTGAAGCCATTTGACAGGGTAAAGGCCAGTTGCGAGATCGGGTTGGCCCCTGCTTCGGCAATGTGATAGCCGGATATGGACACTGAGTAGAAGTTTCTGACCCGGTTTTCGACGAAGTATTCCTGAATATCAGCCATCATCTTCAAGGCGAACTCTGTCGAAAAAATACAGGTGTTCTGGCCTTGATCTTCTTTCAGGATGTCAGCCTGGACGGTGCCGCGTACGTTTTCATGGACCCAGGCACGGATTTCATTTGCCTCGCTGGCATCAGGCGCCCTGCCCTTATCCGCCGTAAAGCGGTCAATCTGCTGGTCTATGGCCGTGTTCAGGAACAACGCCAGAATGGTTGGCGCCGGACCGTTTATGGTCATGGACACTGATGTCGATGGCTGACAAAGGTCGAAACCGTCATACAACTCCTTCATGTCATCCAAAGTGGCGATGGAGACGCCGGAATTGCCGACTTTGCCATAAATATCAGGGCGCTCGTCCGGATTGAAACCGTAGAGCGTCACGGAATCAAAGGCCGTCGACAGCCGCTTGGCATCTGAATGGGCGGATAAATACTTGAAACGCTGGTTGGTGCGTTTGGCGTCGCCTTCACCGGCAAACATCCGTGTCGGGTCCTCACCAGCCCGCTCGAACGGGAACACGCCGGCTGTATAAGGGAAATGACCCGGCAGGTTCTCACGCATCCGCCATTTCAGAATTTCACCCTGATCGACAAAATCTGGTAGGGAAACGCGGGGAATCTGGCTACCAGAAAGGCTTTCGCGGCTCAACATTGTATGGATTTCCTTGCCGCGAACCTCGGTGATCAACTCCTCGCCACGGTAACTTTCCCTTAGGGCTGGCCATTCATCGAGAAGTTTACAGGCCCTGGGATCAAGCATGTCGTCACGGGCGGCGATCAGTTTGTCCAGTTCAACGCTATCTCCGCCCAGCATTGATTTAGACGCCTGCAATTGCTGGCGTTCCCGGGCAATGGTCACCTGTTTTTCCACATCGCTGTGATAGCCACGCACGGTTTCAGCGATTTCGGCCAGATAACGCTGCCGTTCAGGCGGCACGATGGCGTCGCCGGGCTCCGAAACCCGCGTCCCGACCGGATCGCATGATGATGAGAATGTTGTTAAACCATTTTCAGAAAATTGGTGGATAATCTCTTGATATAAAGCGGTAATACCTGCATCGTTAAAACGTGAAGCAATGGTGCCAAAGACCGGCATCTGGTCAGGGTCTTCGCTAAAAGCCTGACGGTTTCGCTGCACTTGCTTGCGAACATCCCTGATCGCATCAAGACCACCTTTTCGGTCAAGTTTATTGACCGCGACGATATCGGCAAAGTCGAGCATGTCGATCTTTTCAAGCTGGCTGGCTGCGCCGAATTCCGGGGTCATGACGTAAAGAGACAGGTCGGCCATACCGACGATACCAGCGTCACCCTGGCCGATACCGGGTGTTTCTATGATAACCAGGTCAAACCCGGCTGATTTGCAGGCACCAACAATGGCCGGAAGACTTTTCGGAACCTCGCTGCCACCGCCACGGGTGGCAAGTGAACGCATGAAGATATTGTCGCTGGAAATGGCGTTCATGCGAATGCGGTCACCCAAAAGCGCCCCTCCGGTCTTTCGTCGGGAAGGGTCAATGGCGACAACGGCAATGTGTGGCTCACCTGAATAAAGACGAAAACGGCGGATAACTTCATCCGTCAGTGAGGATTTCCCGGCCCCACCGGTTCCGGTAATGCCCAACACCGGCACGGAAGCATTGTCTTTAGACAGCTTTTCCAATTTCTGGGACGCAGCATCGTCGAGGGTGCTGTTTTCAAGGGCCGTGATGACCATAGCCAGTGCGGCCGGGTCACCCTTGGTTAATGCATCCAGATCAAAAGAACGGGCAGGTCCCTTTTTCTGCCCGGCCCGCTCGATCATATCGATGATCATGCCTTCCAGGCCCATGCGGCGACCATCTTCAGGGGAATACAGCCGATTGACACCATATTCGTTCAATTCAGCCATTTCTTCGGGCGTGATGACCCCGCCACCACCACCGAAGACATGAATATCCGGGCGTCCCTTTTGGGCCAACAGGTCGATCATATACTTGAAATATTCAACATGACCGCCCTGGTAGGAACTGACAGCTATGGCGTCAGCGTCTTCTTCAACGGCGGCAGTTACGACTTCCTCGACAGAACGATTGTGACCCAGATGAATGACCTCGGCACCCTGTGCCTGCAAGATCCTGCGCATGATGTTAATCGCCGCGTCATGTCCATCAAACAGGCTGGCGGCGGTAATAAAGCGCGGGGGTATGGTTAAATCCTGATGGTTTGATGAGGATTTCTGAATGACGGCGTCATCCGGCACGGCCTTAACTCCTGAAAAATCGGGTCTTCAACAAGTTTACGTTAACGTAAACGTCAACTTAATATAAAACACAACCATGGTAAAGGATCAGGTTGAAAAATCGTCCTTGCAGCAGCAATGGAATAGTGTCACCTATCGCACTGACTTGTCCCTTTATAAAAAGTAGACGCAGATGCCCCTGAAGCACTTTTCCACTGTTGATGCGATGATCGAAGCACTGCAGCCTGGATATCCGGTTTACTGCCTACGCCCTGAAGAGCTGAAGCGCAACGCCAAACGCTTTCTGGATACCTTTCCGGGGCGGGTTTTGTATGCGGTCAAGTGCAACCCTGACCTAAATGTCCTGGGCCCACTTTTCGAGGCCGGTATTCGCCATTTCGATACCGCCTCGCTAACCGAGATCGCCTTGATCCGGGAAAATTTCCCCCAGGCAGATTGCTATTTCATGCATCCGGTCAAATCACCAAGCGCTATAGCTGCGGCCAAGGATGTTTATTCGGTCGATCATTTTGTCATCGATCACCACCGGGAGCTCGATAAAATCGTCTCAGCCATCGGTGGTGGCGACGGTAAGGTCTGTCTGGTGCGGGTGATCACACCGGCGGCCAATGTCGCCTACAACCTGTCGCAAAAATTCGGGATTACCGTTGATGAAGCTCCGGCTCTTCTCAACCGGGTCGCCGCCGAAGGCTTTCAGCCGGGTCTTGCTTTTCACGTTGGTTCGCAATGTCGAAGTCCCGAAGCTTTTGCCGAGGCAATTCGCATTATGGGCCAGGTTATGGATAAGTCGGATGTGGACATTCACTATCTTGATGTCGGCGGCGGCTTTCCGGTCCATTACGTTAATGACAAGCCACCGCCACTGGAAGACTTCGTCACGGCCATCACCGATACGATAAAGGAAATCAATCTGCGCGGTGATTGTGTGTTGATGTGCGAACCCGGACGCGGCCTTGTCGCCAGTGGCTCAAGCCTTGTTGTTCAGGTCATGTTGCGCAAGGAGCAGTCCCTTTATATCAATGACGGTGTTTACCACAGCCTGTCTGAAACCCTGACCGCCGGGATTGAGTTGCCAATGCGGGTAATCCGTCCTGGTCAAACGGTTTCAAGTGAGACCAGCCCTTTCTCAATGTTCGGACCGACATGCGATTCAACAGACTGCATTCCGGGCCAAATCAACCTTCCGAACTGTATTCGTGAGGGGGACTGGATTGAAATCGGTCAGGCTGGCGCTTATTCAAATTCCATGACCTCAAGCTTCAACGGCTTTATCGCCGAGACTTTCGTCAATATAGACGAGCCACCATTATATCCCCGGATCCCCGGTGACGTTGACATGGGGCTGTAACCTATGGTCTTTGGATTTTCATCTTCTTAAATAAGGCATGAGAAAACAGTGACACGACACGGATCAATAGGATTGGGCGCATATCCGGGCACCCGCCTGAGGCGGAACCGGGGCGATAGTTTTTCACGGCGTCTGACTTCTGAAAATGTGCTGACCGCGAATGACCTGATCTGGCCGGTGTTTGTTGTTGAAGGGAAAGGTGTCCGCGAGGCCGTGGCTTCCATGCCCGGTGTCGAACGGTTGTCTATTGATTTGATGGTTGAAGCTGTCGGTGAGGCCAGCGATCTTGGCATTCCCGCCATCGCCGTTTTTCCAAACACTGAGCAGTCGTTAAAAACCCCGGACGCCAGGGAAGCGGTTAATCCTGACAATCTTATCTGCCGCGCCGTTCAGGCAATCAAGGACGCCTACCCTGAAATGGGCGTCATTTGTGATGTCGCTCTTGACCCATACAACAGCGACGGTCATGACGGTCTGGTTAAGGACGGTATTATTTTAAATGATGAAACTGTCAATGTACTGTGCCAGCAATCCCTGGTTCAGGCTGCCGCCGGTTGTGATATCATCGCCCCGTCAGACATGATGGACGGGCGCATCGGCGTTATTCGTAAAGCGCTTGATGACAAGGGCTTTCAGTCTGTCCGCATTATGTCTTACGCGGCCAAATACGCATCGGCTTTTTATGGTCCGTTTCGTGATGCTGTCGGATCTGGCGGAGCCCTTAAGGGTGACAAGAAAACCTATCAGATGGATCCTGCAAACACCGACGAGGCGCTGCGTGAAACAGCCCTCGATATCAGTGAAGGCGCTGACATGGTGATGGTCAAGCCGGGGATGCCCTATCTGGATATCGTCAGTCGGGTGAAGGATACCTTCGGGGTGCCGACCTTTGCCTATCAAGTCAGCGGCGAATACGCGATGTTGAAGGCGGCAACCGAAAACGGCTGGCTCGATAACGACAGGGTTGTCCTGGAAAGCCTGATGGCCTTCAAACGGGCCGGGGCGGACGGTGTGTTGACCTATCTAGCCCCGGAAGCAGCCAGATTGCTAAAGGCTCTTTAAGAATTTCCCTATTAAGAACGAGCTATTAACCTATTCCTCATATAGTCTGTTTTGAAAATGCAACAGGCTCCAATTCGAAGAGGGTATAATGGTTGCTACGTTTTTTTTATCGACTGGAAGATGTGGCACACAATGGTGCGCTGATGCGTTGGACAAAAATTACAGTGATCGCGTTTTCGCTGTCCATGAGCCGGTTCATGCAGGATATTTTGCCAATAAATTATTTAATGGTGAGGATATTAATGAACCGGAATATTCCGAACTCAGGGACGGGCATATAGCCAGGATCGACGAAATCATTTCAAAGGAATATGAAGAAGGTAACATTCATTATATTGAAACCGGCTGGCCCTCATACGGCGCCATTTCCTATCTCCTGAAACGATTGCAGGGGCGGATCAGAATTGTCCACATTTCCCGCCATCCCATCACCACCGCCTCTTCAATGACAACACATAATTACTACGGGGAGGGGCGTGAAACGATGACCATCAGCAGTCTGTTGTCACCGTTTGACAAAAATTCAGCTTTTCCTGAACTCAAGGATTTATGGGAAGATCTGTCGACATTCCAGAAATGTCTCTATTTCTGGACCGAGTTCAATAACTACGCACTTCAACTGGAGAAAAAAACCGACGCCCCATGGCTGAGGATCAAGTATGAGGATTTGCTTGGGCCCGAAAACCAACAGGTGGAAGAGCTCCTTGATTTTCTTGATTTGCCCGTTCGCAATTCTTTCTTCCACTCCCGTCGTTATAATGTTGACCTGTATAATTACAAAAGTGATGACAGATGGAACGTATCTTCGTGGCGTAAAATTCCCGGCATTGCAGATGTTGCAGATGAACTTGGATACGAAATTGACGACTTTGATGAACAGGCCATCGAGTCACGATACTATTCGAAGGATGGTGAGAAAGCTGGCAAAGCCAAAGACAGCAAACATTGACGATCGGTGGTGACGCTCCTGCCCCCGCACAAAGTTCCTGATATGGCTCTTTACGAACGACTTAATGGCTGGCTTAAAGGGGCCCTTTTTTTATTCTTCCCTCATGGAGCCGAGTAATCGCTCGACATCAAGGACCACCATCAACTTGCCCTCAAGCCGGAAAACACCGCTGGCGAATTCACGCCATAGTGAATCCAGGGTGCCCGGATTGCTTTCATGCAGGTCGCTGGCAAGTCCAATGACATCGCCAACCTTGTCGACGAGCAATGTGTATAGCTCGTGTTTATGCTCAATGGTAACGCCCATACTGTCACGGGGGTTTTCCTGTTTGCCAAGGCCAAGGCGGACACGCACATCAATCACCGTCACGATCCGTCCACGCAGGTTGATTGAACCTTTGACTTCTGGCGGGGCCAGTGGAACCGAGGCAATGGTGGTCGGCGTCAGAATATCCTGAACCTGCAAGACAGGGATACCGAACAGCTGATCCTTAATTGTAAAGGTAACGAAGTTCTCAAGATTGTCTCCGCCGATGGCATTAATATCGTGACCACTCGTCGTCGCGAGAGCTTGGTTCATTTCGCGTCTCCAAAGCCTGAATAAATAAAATCAATCTGTTGCCGGTCAATATAGGCGATTATTTGCAATTCCAATCATAAAAAATTAGCATTTAGCGATAAATTTCAAACACTAACAGCGTCAAACCAGGTTCTGATTGCTTCAATTTGTTCATCAGTCATCAGTGACGGAGCATGACCCGTGGCAGGAAATTCAATTAATTCCGCCGCCGGACCTCTCTCCAGCATCTGGTGGGCAACGTCCCGAGGCAGGACATCGGATTGCTCGCCTCGCAGGATCAATACCGGGCAAGTCACCTGCTCCCAAAGCGACCATAGGTCAATATCATGAGCAGCGGCCTGACGGAATGGGATGGCAATGGCCGGATCATAATGAAGGCGCCACGACCCGTCCGCGTTCTCGCGGCCAGAATGGTGGCACAGGTGATCCCATTGTTCATCGTTTAAGGGTCCAAAGGTCGAATGGACATTCATCAAATAGGTTTTAAGGGAGTTGTAAGTCGCAAACGCCTCGTTGTGACCAACGTATTCAGCAATTTTTTTCAAGGCCTCAGCCGGAACAAAGGGCCCGATATCATTTATGACCAGCGAGCGGATGGGTGAATTGGTCTGGGCTGCCAGTGACAGGCCGATCAAGCCGCCAAGCGAGGTGCCGACCCAGTCAACCTGTTCAACACCAAGACGGGCAATCATCGCTGTCATATCAGACATGTACACAGGCAGGCTGTAATCGGCAGGCTCGCCCAGCCAGTGGCTATGGCCACGGCCTGGCAAATCAGGGCAAGCGACCCGACAGTCATTTTCGGCCAGGTCAGCGGCGAGAAAGTCAAAGTCCCTGCCATTGCGGGTTAGCCCATGGACGCAGATCACTGTCCTTTCAGCGCCTGACTTACCCCAAAGGGTATAGTCAAGACGGTGAAACCCGTGTGGCCCAAGACTTAAAAACCCTTCTTCTTTATGTTGAACACTCACTTGATTGCCGGCCTTTGTGAATGGTTGATTCGAAGGTCTGTTATTTGCGAACATCAAACCTGTGTTATGGGATTCTATATATTTTTATCCAAACCGTCCGGGGGAATCATACCATGAGAAAAATAAAAATAGCATTCGCCGCATCGTTCCTGTTGGCAGGTTTTTCGCTCAGTGCCTGTACACCAACCGTTTTACAGGATGCCGCCCAATCGGCCTTTGAGGACCGTATCACCGAAGATCAGATCACTGATTTGAAAATCGCCAGTTATTTGCTCAAACAACTGATCCAGACAGATAAAAATCTGGCCCTTGATATCGGTATTGATGTCTGGGAGCAACGTCTGCTGCTGACCGGCGGCCTTGATAATACGGAGACTATTAACAAGGTTCTGGGCCTCGCCAGTGCCGATAGCCGGGTCAAGACCCTGTACAATGAAATCCGTCTGGTTTCGACCAGCGAGCGCGACCAGAGGCGCCAGCAGGCAGAAAGCCGTGATAGTGCGCAAAGCGGTGGTGTCCAGCAAACCGTCAATGACTACTGGCTTGAAACAAAGGTCAAGGGTCAGTTGCTTGCGGCCAAGGGTGTGCGTTCAGTCAATTACCGTTGGCGTTCGGTCATCAACACCATTTACATCATTGGCCGGGCCGGTTCGCAGGAAGAATTGGACACGGTCCTGAGCATTATTCGTGACACCAAGGGCGTCAAAAACGTCAAAAGTTTTGTCGAGATCAAACCTGTTTCCTGAATTTAAAGCGCGACCCCCATCATGTAGGTGGGTAACCATGTCGCGATTTGGGGGAACAGACATAACAGCACAATGCCAAGGACCATACACAGCATAAACGGGAAGGCACCTTTCAGAATCGTCGGCAGACTGATGTCGGGAACGATGCCGTTGATCACGTAAAGATTAAGCCCGACCGGCGGCGTGATCAGACCGATTTCCATATTGATGGTAAAGACGACCGCGAACCAGTAAGGGTCGAAGCCGACCTGTTCGATGATCGGAAGCAGGATCGGCGCGGTCATCAAAATAACTGCAACTGGTGGCAAGAAGAACCCGGCGACCAGCAGGAATAGGTTGATCATACCCATCAGAACCCAACGGTTGACATCCAGAGCGACGATGTATTCGGCAACCGACTGAGTGACGAACAAGCTCGATAGCGTGTAACTGAACAGGGCCGAGGCAGCGATGATCATCAGGATCATCACACTTTCCTTCATTGAATCGCTGATAATTGCCCAGATTCTTCTTGGCTGGTACACCTTGTAAATAACGGCGACCAGGATCAGCACGAACATGGCCCCGACGCCTGCGGCCTCTGACGGAGTGGCGACCCCCCCATAAAGAACAAACAAAACGCCGGCAATAATGATCAGGAAAGGTAGGACACGCGGCAGGATTTCAAGTTTCTGCTTTAGCGTAAAGCCGTAGCCTTCTTCATTGAAACTGTAGCCATGCCGCCATGCCGTATACAGCGACCAGGCCATAAACAGGACTGTCAGCATCAGGCCAGGAAGTAAACCCGCAATAAAAAGTCTGCCAATAGATGTTTCGGTGGCAATACCGTAAACGATCATCGTGATCGATGGTGGAATCAAAATGCCCAGCGTTCCACCGGCGGCGATCGCCCCTGTCGCCAGACCATCGGGGTATCCGCGTTTGCGCATCTCAGGGATGCCCATCTTGCCAATCGCCGCACAGGTTGCCGGTGATGAACCACTAAGGGCTGCAAATACCGAACAGGCACCGATGTTCGAAATAATCAAACCGCCAGGAACCTTGTGCAGCCACCTGTCGAGGGCTTCATACAGATCCTTGCCTGCCGGGGAAGACGCGACGGCCGCGCCCATGACAATAAACATTGGGATTGAAACCAGCGAGAATTCAGCAATTCCGCCAAAAAAAAGATCAGCTAAAATATCAAGGGAGCTGATGCCTTCGAAGACGACCAGGAATGAAATTGCGACCAAACCAAGTCCAAATGCCACGGGAATACCCGTTGACAGAATAATCAGCGTCGAAACGCAGACAAGGACACCGATAACCAGAGGGCTCATGATTATTCTCCCTCAAGTCCGCTATGATGATCCATAGCGAACGGCATCGAATGACCGGTTGCCAGTGCGATGATATCGGCCACATACTGCAACGACAACAAGCCGATACCTATGGGGATGGAGAGATAAGGGATCCACAGTGGCAAGGCCCAGACCGTATCCGTTGTCCAGCCATTGACCAGCGCTTCATGAAAATGCAAATAGCCTTTCCAGGCTAATACCGAACAGAAGACAAACCCCAACAGACTGGCGAACATAGCCAAAGCGTAACGCCCCTTGGTGCCAAGGTAATGGGGAAGCAGGTCAACATTGACATGACCCTTGATCAGCAAAACATACGGACTGCCGATAAAGGTGGAGGCGACAAGCGAGAAAATAACGAATTCGGTCTGCCAGATTGTTGACGCATTGAGGAAGTAACGCATGACAACCATTTGGCAAACCACGACAATCGCCGAACCGACCAGAAAGGCGGCAACCACTCCGCACAAATTGGAAACCGCAGAAACGAAATTGATAAAACTTTTCACGAATGGCCTCCCCCACCAGCGTTTAAAATTGGTGACACTCCGATACTAACAAGTCAAGGAAGGCGATGGGAGCGGCCATAAAAATGAACCGCCCCCAAAACCATTTTATTAATCGACGGCCAGTGCTTTGGCGATCAATTCTTTGCCGCCGGGAACTTTCTCGGAAAAGATTTTGTAAGAGGTCTTATCGGCAATCGCCTTCCAGGCATCAGCCTGGGCTCCGGTCATTGTGACGACCTCGACACCTGCTTTCTTGTAAGCATCGACGAGCTTGTCATCCAGGCCTTTGGCTTCACCTGTCATGTAATCTTCAGCCTTTTGGCCAGCGGCCATTAGGGCGTCTTGTTGAGCTTTATTCAGCTTGTCCCAGCTTTTCTTGGACATCAGGATCGGCTCATACATGAACCACAGGGCAAAATCACCTGGTGCGGTCAGGCACTTGACCTGTTCGTAAATGCGGTAAGACACGAAGCTGCCCGAACTGGTGTTGGCTGCGTCTAGCACGCCGGTTTGCAGGGCCTGATAAATAGCCGAACTGGACATTGAAGAAATCGACGCCCCGGCACCAACAAGCATCTGTTCAAAAGCAGGACCGGCTGCACGGGTAACCTGGCCGGCCATTGTTTCAGGGCCGTAAATGCAATGTTTCTTGGAAGCAAAGCCACCGGCCAGCCAGGCATCGGATATCACAACAATACCGGCGTCATTGATGATTTTCTTGATATCATCCATGAACGGAGAATCGTTGAGGCGCTTGGCATGGTCATGGTTCTTTACCAGACCCGGCATCAAGGTAGCGCTGAACTGTGGGTGAAAGCCACTGGCGTAATCAAGCGGGAATGCCGAAATATCCAGCTGCCCCTTAACCATTGCTTGCCACTGTTCTTTCGGCTTGAAAAGAGACTTGCCGGGATAGACTTTAATCTCAAGGTCAACATTGGCCTTGGCGACTTCTTCCGCAATCATTTGCACCATGACATCGCGAACGTCGCCTTTTCCACCGGGCCACTGGTGAGACGCTTTAAGACTCGTCGCCGAGGCCGAAAACGACATCGCAACGACAGCAGCGGCACCGGCAAATCCGGCCATTGATTTATGAAGGTAATTCATCCTTATCTCCTTGTTGGTTACATTCACGCCATTGAGTTCGGCGATTTTTTCGGTAATTTTCTATTCTTTAGACATCCTTATAGTGGCCTAATGTACCATTTTAATATCGGCTCTTTTCATAATGTGGAAAGCTGTTCCCTATTTTGGCGCTATACAGAAAGCTCTCGCCAACTTATTAGACAGCTAATAAGAGTCATTTTAGGGGATCACTATGTCTATACAGGGGCCTTTGTCCGGCATTACGGTTATCGACCTGACCCGGGTTCTGGCCGGTCCTTATTGCACCATGGTGCTGGCCGATCTGGGTGCCCGGGTGATTAAGGTGGAAATCCCGGCGGGAGGAGACGACGCCCGACATTTCGGGCCTTTTGTAGGCTCTGAGGAAGATCAGAAGTCCGCCTACTTCATGTCTTTGAACCGGGGCAAGGAAAGCATCGCCCTTAACCTGAAAGACGACGCTGACAAGCTTATCTTCGAGCAGCTTTTATCCCGGGCCGACATTCTGGTTGAGAATTTCCGTCCGGGAACAATGGAAAAACTGGGTTACGGGTGGGATGATCTGCACGAAAAGTATCCGCGCCTGATATACGCTGCGGCGTCCGGCTTTGGACACAGTGGTCCCTATTCAAAGCGTCCGGCTTACGATCTTGTCGTTCAGGGCATGGGCGGGGTGATGAGCTTGACCGGGCATCCCGATGGCGAACCGACCCGTGTTGGCACCTCAGTCGGTGATATTACCGCCGGCTTGTTCACCACCATCGGCATTAATGCCTCGCTTTATCATCGTCAGCAAACTGGCCAGGGTCAAAAAATTGACGTTTCCATGCTTGATTGTCAGGTTGCCATTCTGGAAAACGCCATCGCCCGCTACGCCGCTACCGGCGAGGCCCCGGGCCCAATTGGGGCGCGGCACCCGTCGATCACCCCCTTTGATGCCTTCCAGGCATTGGACGGTTACCTGATCATCGCCGCTGGCAACGACACCCTTTTTGCAAATCTGTGTGAAGCCATCGGTCAACAGGACTTGGCGAAAAACCCCCTGTTTGAAAGCAATCCCTTAAGAACCGAGCACAGTGCGGCCCTCAAGGACGAGTTGGAAAAGGCTCTGAGCGTTAAACCCGTAGCCCAGTGGCTGGAAATCCTGGAGAAGGCTGGCGTTCCTTCGGGACCGATAAACAGTGTCGATCAGGTCCTAGCCGATCAGCAGGTAAATGCACGAAATATGATCGTTAGTGCCAATTCGCTTAAAATGGCTGGAAATCCAATCAAAATGTCGGATTTTGATGACCCGCCGACACGTTCCCCCGCCCCCGACCTTGATGCGCACAGGCAGGCAATCATCGCTGAACTATCCAACCTGGACGACTAGTTTCTGTAGAGATGCAGCTTCGTTTTACGGTTGTCATTCAGTTCAAGCACCTCATCGGCCTGGATGCCCTCAACGTCGAACGAATTGCTGATAAACAGGCTACCCGGTTTCATTTCCGCCTTCACCTTCTCGTATAGCCTATTCATGGGGACCGGCGACAAGAACGCATAGACGACCTGATAGGCAGCCAGATTCTCTTTCCAGAAATCTGCCGAACGCATTTCCACATTGCTCAGTCCCGACCATTTCCAGCGTAACCTGGAAATCATCGCCGGAATGGGAGCGGATTCCATGGACAGGATGTGCGCGTCTGGCCTGTTGCGTGCAAGGAAAAGAGCCGTACCACCGACCCCGCCACCCAGATCAATAAACCGGATACCTTCCTTTTCTGGTAGTAATTGTGCCAATGCCGACCAGGTCGTGGAATTGCTTAAATACAGCGGAATACCGTCGCGGGCGCTGTTCCAGTAAACCAGAACGCTGAGAGCAAAAAGCAGTAGCCAGACGAAGCCGGGAATTTCCAGGTTGGCAGAATAAAAGGCGGCAAAAGGAAGTGCTATCTGAATGCCTGCCCACCATTTTGCCAGCCCGAAAAACACCCCGATTGTAGCTGCAACAACACCCTGAATGGCGAAAATAACCGTTAAGGACGGCATCGTGTCTTCAAATGAGACGTAAACCGGGATAATGACCAAAAACAAGGTGACGGCTGCCAGGAATTGCGAACCAAACAGCTTAACCACTGGCATTTTCAGGAAACTGCGGGCGCTCGATAGTTGTTCCATGGGGATGATCAGGCTATGCGGCCATAGGCACCGTCGAAATAAAGCAGTGGTTTACCTGCCTCAACTTGCGCAACCCTTTTGACCCGGCCAACGATGATCAGATGATCGCCACCATCGTGGACAGCATCGATGATGCACTCAAGATTAGCCAGGCAGCCGCCCAGAATGGGCACGCCTGTATCCCAAGTGTCAAAATCCACACCGGCGAATCGGTCCTCAATTTTTGACGAAAACTTGACCGACAACTGCTGTTGGTTCTCGTTCAACATATTAAGGGCGAAACCATCGCCTTCTTTAAAGGCATTAACACTGGCCGTTGCCTTGTCCAGACAAAAAAGAACCAATGGTGGCTCTAGCGATAAGGACGTAAAGGCGTTGACGGTTAATCCAACGGCAATATTATCCTCGGATAAACCGGTTACGATGGTGATCCCGGTGGCAAAACGGCCAAGCACTTTTCGGAATGTTAATTTATCGATGCTCACGTATTTTTTCCTGATAGAATTACCTTGTGTGGGTGGGCTATTTTTATTTACCACTGTATTGGATTGAAAACGGTACCAGCCACTGACGATCTTGTTCTATTGTCTGCCTGCAAACAATTGAATGTATAAAAACAATTTCGAAACTTATAGCCTTCGGACTGCAAATGCGAGAACATCCAGAAACGAATAAAAATGAACTACGGATACCCGGGGGTTTCGTCTAAATGTTCGCGATAATTGGGTATCTTGTTGTCATGGGCAGCGTTGTTGGTGGTTATGTTGCCGCCGGTGGTCACCTGGACGTGCTCTGGCAGCCGTTGGAATTCCTTATTATTTTCGGTGGTGCACTGGGCGCTTTCGTGGCTGGTAACCCCAGCTACATAAAAAGATCCCTCAGCGCCATGGGAACCTTCCTGAAGGGCCCGTCGTACAAGGCCGAAGATTACATGGAACTCATCGGTGTCCTTTATTCAGTCTTCAAGCTGGCCAAAAGCAAAGGCGACCTGGCCCTGGAAGCGCACGTGGAAAACCCACATGAAAGCGCCCTGTTTCAAAACTTCCCCGGTTTTATTGAAGACCATCATGCCGTTGAATTTCTTTGTGATTATTTACGCATGCTGACACTGGGCACGTCAAACGCCCATGAAGTCGCTGAAATCATCGATACTGAATTGGGTATGCACCACGATGAGGATCATGCCGTCGCGGCTGCCCTTCAAGGGTTGGCCGATGCCACCCCCGCCCTTGGTATTGTCGCCGCCGTTCTTGGTGTTATTCACACCATGGGTTCGATTACCGAACCACCGGAAGTTCTTGGTCACCTGATTGGTGCGGCTCTGGTGGGTACATTTAGTGGTATCTTGATCGCCTATGGCTTTCTGGCCCCGATTGCGCAATCAGTTGGCGCCAGTTTTGAGGCGGATTCAAAATACATGAGCTGCATCAAAGCCGGGCTGATTGCCCATATGCAGGGATACGCGCCGCAGGTATCCGTTGAATTCGTCCGTAAAAGTCTACCCGGAGGCGTTCGGCCAACGTTTGTAGAAGTCGAAGAAATGATTGGCAACCTGCCGAGTTAAAAAATGGCAGATCAACAACCCATTATCATCAAGAAAGTTTACAAATCCGGCGGCGGGCATGGCGGTGGCGCATGGAAAATTGCTTACGCCGATTTCGTGACGGCGATGATGGCCTTTTTCCTGCTGTTATGGCTGCTCAATTCGGTTACCCAGGAACAACTGGAAGGCATATCCAACTACTTTGCGCCGACAACCGCGTCTTCAAGCCAGTCAGGTAGTGGTGATATTCTTGCCGGTAAAACGATTGGCGAAGAAGGTGTCTCCCAGCAAGATGCCTCTAGACCCAGTGTCGTCGTTGATTTGCCGCCGCCGAAAGTTGGTGCCGCTGATATCAAGGACGTAGAAGAAGGCGATGCTTCAACTGAACAACTTGAGGAACTGCAAAAAGCACAGGAAGAAGAACAGTTCGAAAAGGCAGAAGAAGCCCTCAATGAGGCCATTCAAGCGTCCCCTCAACTGAAACAGCTGGCAAAAAGCCTGATGATTGACAACACACCTGAAGGCTTGCGTATTCAACTGGTCGATCAGGAAGGGCTGGCGATGTTCCCAAGTGGCGGGTCAGATATGTACCTTCACGCCCGCAAGGTTCTGGAACTTGTTGCCCAGGTAATTTTGGAAATGCCACAAAACATTGCCATTTCTGGTCATACTGATGCTGTCCCCTTCGTCAGGAACGATGGCTTTAGCAATTGGGAATTGTCGGCCGACCGGGCCAATAATGCACGCCGGGTCCTGAAGGGCCTGGGTGTGGATGAAAAAAGGGTTGCCCGCGTTGTCGGTCGCGCCGATACCGAGCCCCTGATGCCTGATGACCCGAAAAATGCCCGTAACCGCCGCCTTTCAATCGTCCTGTTACGGGGGTCCGGCAACCAGCCTGTACCGCAACAACCACAAGAGAGCCCCCCGGAGGAACAACCGGCTGCCTCCGGCGGCTCCATAGTCGCACCAATTGCAGCCCCCGAAAAGCCTGCCGCAATAAAAGAACAGCCTGCGAGCAGTCCCCTGTTTGATGATGAGGAAACCAAGCAATAGGCCCCCGACATGCGTCATAGCCGCCTTCTGGCCCCGACAAGTGGCACTCATTATTTCTTCACCACTGCCCCTTTGCCTTGTCCATATTTTGCCGACAGAGTTGAACGACGCGTCATTACCGAACTTGGTGACAGGCAGGCACAGTCCCTGCACGAAACCCTGACCCGGGCCGGTTTCCGACGCTCTCACGGTATCGCTTACGCACCGGCATGCCCAGGCTGTGATGATTGCGTAGCCGTCAGAATTCTTGCCGATCAATTTAAACTTTCGCGCACCCAACGGAAAATCCTGTCTCGTAATTCTGATCTGGAGGTGATGGAAGTCGCCCCCTTCGCCAATGAAGAGCAGTTTGCGCTATTTTCGACGTATCAAAATTCGCGGCACGCTGGGGGTGATATGGAAAACATGGACTTTTCTGATTATCAATCCCTCGTTGAAGAAAACATCATTGATACGGCACTGGTCGAATTCCGCCACCAGGACAGACTGGTTGGCGCTATCCTGATCGACAAACTGCGTGATGGATTTTCCGCCGTTTACAGCTTCTTCGACACGGATATGGAAAACCGCAGAAGCCTTGGCACTTATATGATTTTATGGCTCGTCCAGCACGCACGCGCACAGGGACTGCACTATGTATATCTGGGGTTCTGGATCGATGGTTGTCGGAAAATGTCTTATAAAACAGGATTTCAGCCACTTGAGATGTATTCCCCGCAAGGCTGGAAAGAATCAGAAACAAGGCAAGGCGTTAAACCAACGGAATAATATAATAGGTAAAAAGGTATTAGGTTATTGAAGTAGGCCGCACAATCGGGCATCTTAAGTTCTTAAATTTGGCGAAAGTCTAAATTCGTAAATCAAGACCAATAAATTGTTTAATTCCAGGGAGGATTTATTTCCATGAAACGTAGAGAAGCTCTCAAACTTGGTGGTGCTGCGGCTGTTGTCGGTGTCGGCGCTGCGTTGCTTTCGGGTTGCGAAGAAAAAGTAAAAATCGTCGAAAAAGAATGCCCAAAACCCGAAGCACCTGTAGCCGCACCTGCCATTGTCAAGAAAACCATCGACATGGTCATGGTCGCCACATGGCCACGGGATTTCCCGGGCCTTGGAACTGGTGCCCAGCGATTGGCCCAACGTATCAATGACATGACCGAAGGCCGCATCAAGGTACAGTATTTCGCCGCCAAAGAACGTGTTGGCGCGTTTGACTCCTTTGATGAAGTCGCATCGGGTAATGCGCAGGCTTATCACGCTGCCGATTACTACTGGAAAGGCAAGCACCTGGGTTGGGCATATTTTACCGCCGTTCCTTTCGGCCTGACTTATACCGAAATGAACGCCTGGATCCGCTTCGGTGGCGGCCAGCAATTGTGGGACAAGCTGGCCGGTGAATTTGGCCTGAAAAACCTGATGGCCGGCAACACCGGTGTCCAGATGGGTGGCTGGTTCAACAAGGAAATCAACTCGGCCGACGACTTCAAGGGCCTGAAAATGCGTATTCCCGGTCTGGGCGGCGACGTTCTGGCCAAATTGGGTGCCTCGCCTGTTTCAATTCCCGGTGGTCAAATTTATGAAAACCTGGTTTCCGGCGCTATTGATGCCACCGAGTGGGTCGGCCCCTGGAACGATCGCTTCATGAAGTTCTACGAAGCGGCCAAATACTACTACTTCCCTGGCATGCATGAGCCCGGCTCAACACTTGCACTGGGTATGAATGCTTCCTGGTGGGGCACACTTTCGAAGACAGATCAAACCATCATCGAAGCTGCGGCCTCCATGGAAAATGATGTCATGATGGCTGAATATAACGCCAAAAGTGGTGAAGCACTTGCCGATCTGGTCCAGAACCAGGGCGTCAAACTGCGTGAATTCAACGATGACGTCTATGACAGTTTCGGCGTTGCCGCGGCTGAAGTGTTTGAAACCGTTCGTGCACATAGCCCGCTTGCTGGTGAAATTCACGAAAGCTTCCTGGCCGCCCGTAAGGATCTGGGTGCCTGGTCGAAAATTTCCGATCAGGCCTATGTGGCCCAGCGTAACCGCGTTCTCGGCGTTTAAGTCGAAGTCGCAAAGACCAAGCGAAAGCGGAGCCCATCAAACGAGGGCTCCGCTTTACGCTATCTATCTTGTGTCAAACTCAATAACGACCAATTATTTATGACAGCGCTACCTGACAATTCAGTTGACTATGAACTAAAACCGACGGCTTTGGTTTTACGTGCTTTTGCATATACTGGGACGGCATTTTGTCTGCTTTTCGTTTTAAATAATTTCCTGATTTTCTGGCAGGGCTGGCCCGGGGTTGATGTCCTGTTCGCCCATTATGGTCTGTTGGGAATGAACCCTCTAAGTTCAGCCCTTGAGGGTGTCGAATTGACCCTGGGCTGGGTGCAATTGGTTGTCTACACAGGCTCAATCGTTGCCAGCATTGTTTTTGTTTTGATGACCCGTTCGCGTTCCATGCACACAGATTCAGAGACCATGGCGTTGCTGGCCGCCTACATTGTTCGTTCCGCCTTCTGGACAATCCTGCTTATCGGTGTTGCTGATATCACCATTTCGTTTCTCAGGATCGAAGGATTCATGGAACAATTGTTCGGTCTGGGATTGACCAAGGAATTGGGGCGTGCCAGCTACCGCGGCATCCATGTTCACTACCCGTTGGTCGCTATTGGTTTTATCATTGGCCTGTTCACCCGTTCACTGGGCTTTATCTGGCTGGCGTTTTTGATTGTTCTTGCCGAACTGCTGATTGTCATCGCCCGCTTTGTCTTCTCTTACGAACAGGCATTCATGGGCGATCTGGTACGTTTCTGGTACGCCGGACTGTTCCTGTTCGCCAGCGCCTATACGCTGATCGAGGAAGGCCATGTGCGTGTTGATATTTTATATACGGGCTTCAGCGAGAGCGGCAAAGCCTGGTCCAACACCATCGGCTCATTGATTCTGGGGATACCGGTATGTTGGATTATTTTGATTTTCGGCATGTGGGGCAATTCCAACCTGATTAACGCGCCACTTCTCAGTTACGAAGTGACCCAGAATGGGTATGGCATGTTCGTCAAATACCTGATGGCGGGCTTCCTGATGATCTATGCCGTCTCAATGATGATTCAGTTTATCGGTTATTTCTTGAGCAACGCCTCCATTCTTTTGGGCGAACCGCAGCCACCAGAAAAAGAAAAGCCAGAAGATAACATGAACAGTGGTTCGGCGCTGTTAGATGCCATGGATACTAACGAGCAGAAAGTTTAAGGAACGATGGAAGTCATTTTTCTCCTGCTGCTGGTGATTTTGCTGATTTCTGCACTGGCTTCAGGATTCCCCGTCGCTTTCGCCCTGCCTGGTTCGGCAATTATTACCATTGGTGCGGCAGCATTGTCCGGATACGTTTTTGCCGGTGACGCCAGCGCCTTCTTCGCCCAGGGCGGGCCCATGCAGTGGATCAACGCCGCCATTACCAATTTTCGGGGAATTTATTTTGAAGTCGAGCGCGATACCCTGATCGCCATCCCGCTGTTTGTTTTCATGGGAATCATGTTGCAGCGTTCGAAAATCGCTGAAGACTTGTTGATTGCCATGGCCCAATTGTTTGGACCGGTTCCGGGCGGGCTTGGAATTTCAGTGGTTTTTGTCGGCGCTCTGCTTGCCGCCACGACCGGCATCGTTGGCGCTACGGTAATTGCCATGGGGCTTATCTCCCTGCCCGTGATGCTCCGCAATAATTACAATGTTCCCCTGGCAACAGGTACCATTGCCGCCTCGGGAACGCTGGGGCAAATTATCCCGCCGTCCATTGTCCTGATTATTCTGGCCGATCAGTTGTCGAGTGCGACTGACCGCGCCGGTACACTTCGCAAACAGGAATTCCTGGATACCACAGGCTTGACATCAATGCCTGCCGAATATGGTCTGACATCGACCAGTGCCGGTGAGATGTTCCTGGGCGCATTGTTCCCCGGTCTGGTCCTTGTAGGCCTGTATATGGCCTACATTCTGATTTACGCTCTTATCAAACCGAAAGCTGCCCCTCCGGTTCCCTACAAGGGGAAATACGACAGGGAATTCTACAAGCGGGTGGTATTGTCACTGGTACCACCGCTGACACTTATTTTTGTTGTTTTGGGCTCGATTGTTCTTGGTGTCGCCACGGTCAACCAGGCCGGCGCTATTGGCGCCGTTGGCGCCATGGTGATGGCTGGTTACCGGTTGATGGATGGCAAAAAGGGCGCCTTCACACCCGCCATTCTGGCCATCGTCTCGGTTGTCGTTATCGGCTTGTTGCTCAACAACTTCGATATCAACATCAAGGCGGCGAAGACCACTGAAGACGCCGTTGTCATCTTTCTGGCTTTGGCGGCAGTAGCTGTCTTCTTGTTTTCCATCGGCTGGACAGCGTGGCGGACATACACCATCAATGACACCTTGGGCGGTGTCATGATTGAGACCGCAAAGACGACATCGCTGGTGTTTATTATCCTGCTCGGTGCGGCCATGCTGACAGCGGCGTTCCGCGCCTTTGGCGGAGAGGAACTGGTCAAACACTTCCTCAATGGATTGCCCGGCGGCTTTATCACCAAATTCCTTGTCGTCATGTTTGTTATTTTCCTGCTTGGGTTCTTTCTGGATTTTATTGAAATTGCTGTCGTCGTGGTGCCAATCATTGCCCCGATTTTGCTTGCTGATACAACGGCCAACGTCACCGGCGTCTGGCTTGGCGTGATGATCGGGGTCAATATGCAGACTTCGTTCCTGACGCCGCCATTCGGTTTTGCTCTTTTCTACCTTCGCGGTGTCGCCCCGGCGACGGTTCGCACCATTCAGATGTACAAGGGGGTTATACCCTTCATTTTGCTGCAGCTTACGGGGCTGGCTATTGTCGGCGTGTTCCCAACGCTGGTGAATTACCTTCCCAACCGTGTCAACCTGACCTCTGAAACCGCGCCACCACCGCGTAATCCCCGTCTGCAGTTGTGTGTCGAGGAAATGGTCTTTGCCCAATATGACGTTAAAGGTGATGCGTTGAAGAAAGCCATTGCGGCGGCACAGACCCTCAACATCAGCTATCTTCCGGAAAAAACACGCACCGTCCTTTCCGAAGGATTTGTTTCGGCGACAAAAACCTTCAGTCTTGTAGACAGTGTGCGCCAGGCTGATACAGCACTCGGTGCCTATATCCCCGACTACAAACCCCAACACCGGGAGGTTCGTGATATAGAAGCAAAAGTTCGTCGCCTGAAAGCCGAACGCAAAAAACAGGAAAACCTGATGCGCAGGCGCTCAGGTGGCGACAGCCGGGCAATGGAGCAGGAAATAGCGTCTATCAATGTCGACATTGCCGAACTTGAACAAACCATTCCGGAAAGCTGGAAGGCGGCTCGTGCTGGCTATCTGAAACTGGCCAAGGCAAACAATGACGCGCGCAGGAAATACCGCCGCACCGTTGATGAAGCCTATGAACCGTTAGCCGAGGTGATAAAAATCATCGCCGACGCCGACGCCCTGGCGGCCATGGAAGAGCAACTCAAGGCGCTCGTCGGAATCATTGCCAGCCAATCTCATGAACAGGCCGCCGAGGCCATTAAACTTGTCGAAAAATCCCTTGGTGCGATCAGGGGGGCAACTCAGATCAGGTCAAGCCTTTCGCAAGTCAGGCGGGCCTTCAGAGGCAACACGCCCGATCCTGAAAAAGCCGCCATGGAACTTAACCAGGCTCTTGCGACCTTCGCCTCGGAAGTTTCGTGGCGAAAACAGGCGGCCAATGAATTAGCGTCAGGCCTGAATGATTATGACATGGCCATCCGCGACACCATCGGCCTGCGCCAGCAGGAACGCCTAAGCCCCGAACAGGCAACCGAGGTCGCCAGTTGCAGGGCCGTGCACCAGGATATCTCGCTGGATTTCTAGCTGAACCGCCCCGTTGACGGGAAGCCGCGGGGGACTTTTAGTCCTGCCTGGGCGCGTTTACCGACCCAGTTCCTGATCTCCGGTTCCGTGCGGGTGCGCTCGCCGGTTTTCCAGCTCAGGCCATCGGTCAACTTGAATGTCTTGGCATCGGCAAGTCCACCCTTGGCGAACCGTTGCAGAATATTTCCACGCCCGCGGGTCATTTCCGGCAACTCGTCAATCGGGAAGACCAGCAGCTTGCGGTTCTGGCCGACAGTGGCGACGTGATCGGCACCCTCCTCAATAATCGCCGCGACAGTGCCCTCTTCCCCCGGGCTCAGGTTGAGGACCAGTTTGCCGTTCTTGGTCTGGGCAATGACATCATTTTCGCCGACGATGAACCCACGCCCGGCATCTGAAACAACCAGCAGGCGTCGATCCGGTGCGTGGATGAACATGGCGACCGGATCATCTTCATTGCCAAGATCGATCATCAGGCGCAACGGTTCCCCGTGCCCGCGCCCACCCGGCAACTTGTCGCAGCCGATGGTGTAGAAGCGGCCATTGGTGGCGAAGACCAGTAACTTATCGGTGGTTTGGGCGTGCAGGAAGAATTTTTCGGTATCCCCTTCCTTGTATTTAAGCTCGCCACCACCATCAACGTGACCCTTAATGGCTCTGATCCAGCCCTTGGCCGAACAGACAACGGTAATCGGCTCACGTTCAATCATCGCCTCCAGGGGAACAATAACCGCACTTGGCGGCGCACCAATAACGGTGCGGCGTTTGCCAATGTCGGTTTTTACACCAAACTGCTTTTTGATTTCGGCAATTTCCCCGGCAATGACCTTCCAGCGAGCCTTTTCATCCTTAAGCAGGGATTTGATTTCCTTTTTCTCGGTGCTCAATTTCAGGTTTTCTTTCTGGATTTCGATTTCCTCAAGTTTGCGCAATTGGCGCAAGCGCATGTTGAGGATCGCTTCAGCCTGAACCTCGCTTAAGTCAAAAGCCCTGATCAATTCAGCCTTGGCGTCATCTTCCTCGCGAATAATGCGGATCACTTCATCCAGATTGAGGAAAGCCGCCAGGAAGCCGCCGAGGATTTCCAGCCGGTGTTCAATCTTGCCGAGCCGGAATTTGGAACGGCGGACCAGAACATCGTGACGATGATCGAGAAAGGCTTGCAGGACTTCGCGCAAGTTCAACACCCGCGGCACACCCTGGGCGTCGAGCACGTTCATGTTCAGGCCGAAACGGGTTTCCATATCGGTTTGCCTGAACAGATGTTCCATTAGCATTTCGGGTTCAACCGTGCGGTTTTTGGGTTCCAGAACAATGCGCAACTCGTCGGTTGATTCATCACGAATATCCGCCAGCATGGGCAATTTTCGCAAGTTCATCAGCTCAGCTATTTTTTCTATCAACCTGGATTTTTGTACCTGATAGGGAATTTCAGTAACGACGATCTGAAAAAGACCATGACTGAGTTTTTCTTTTTTCCAACGCGCCCGTAAACGAAACCCCCCGCGCCCGGTTCGGTAAGCCTCAACAATGGCCTCGCGCGGTTCAACCAGTTCGCCACCGGTTGGAAAATCCGGCCCAGGGATAATGTCGGTCAGTTTATCGAATGTGACGTTGGGAAATTTGATCATGTGGGCCAGCGCCGTCGCCAGCTCGTCTATGTTATGGGGGGCAATGGAGGTCGCCATTCCGACGGCGATTCCGGCAGAGCCATTAGCCAGCAAATTAGGAATACTGGCAGGCAGAACGACAGGTTCGGAATCCTCACCGTCATAGGTCTCCCGAAAATCAACGGCATCTTCATCAATGCCTTCCAGCAGGGCTGTGGCGGCCGTTGTCATGCGCGATTCTGTGTAGCGCATGGCCGCCGCATTATCACCATCGACATTGCCGAAATTGCCCTGCCCGTCGATCAATGGGTAGCGTACGGAAAAATCCTGGGCCAGGCGGACCAGAGTATCATAAATAGCGACATCACCGTGCGGGTGGTACTTACCCATCACGTCACCGACAACACGGGCGCATTTCTTGAAGCCGGAAGACGGATCCAGCTTCAACTGGCGCATGGCATAGAGAAGACGACGGTGCACAGGCTTTAAACCGTCCCGCACATCAGGCAGGGAGCGCGACATAATGGTCGAAAGCGCATAACTCAAATAGCGTTCGCCGAGAGCATCGGCAAGCCGGGTGTCACGAATTTCCCCGATAGGGGCGATCTTGCTCATGGAATGTCCTAAAAGATGGTCCTAATTGTGGTAATATCTACCACATATAGTACCCGATAGGACTAAATCGTCAAACTGTCGTATTAAAAAAATACGTCCTATTGGTCGTTTACGATGATCACCGTTTGGGATCCGGCAAATTTATTGATAACCATTCCGGGGTAACCGGCAACTTCAGTGACAGTTCCGGCAAAGGGGCTTTTGAGGAGCGTACGCTGCAGCCGCCAACCTGTAATTTCTGCACTCGACCTGGCTTTTTCATAAGTCGCCAAAGCGTGGGCATGAGCAATTTCCGCCTTTTCGACTTCTTCCTGTGAAGTCGAAAGAGCATCAAACAAATCGCGCATCTGGGTCAGTTTCACTTCGGCCAACTCAAGAATCAATTTGCTCGCCTTGACATTGGCATCGGCGGAACGTTTGCGGGCTTTAAAAATAGTCGGGTCAAGGATCGCCAAAACGTCTCCCGCCTTGACACGGTCGCCGGATTTTACTTTTACCGCGATAACGACACCCGAAACACCAAAAGACAGTTTTCGGTCAATGGCCCAGGCGGGATTGGCGCTTAACGTTAAAAACAAGGTCAAAGCAAGAAGAGCCAATGGGTGCATAACGACATTCATTTTGGATTTCATTCTACGATTTTCCTGTTCACCTTGTCCTGATCATCCTGACCATAGCCACTGCCGCCTTTAGGGACGAAATCTTCCACAGGCCCCTGCCCTTCAAGCACCGATGCAAGCAAGCCTTCATCAAGTCCCTGGGCTGGGTTAAGGCCCAACAACACGGCGATGTGAGCCATTTCGACATAATAGGCACCGGTGGCCCTGATCAATTCGGCCTCAGCCGTCGAATTATCAATCATCGCCCGTCCCAGATCAGCAACCCTTTCCTGTGAGTACAACTGCTGACGCCGAAGCAGGTTCTTCTGGGCGTAATCCAGCCCTGCCCTGGCCGCAATGACTCTTTGAAAGGCATCACTCTGATCCATCAGGACCGCAAAGGATTGTCTGCGCAGTTGCCTGCGTTTGACTTCCAGCATGGCGCCTAAACGCGTTTCCTCGGCCGCTAACTGGTTGCGTTCGGCACCTATGATGCCACCATTGAAGATCGGCCAGGATAACCGCGCGCCAACGGCATATTCGTTTCGGCCACGCAGATCCCTGCTTGAATGACCAAGGTTACCGAAGGCTTCAAGACTTGGAAGGTTTGAGATACCACCCCTTTGTAAACGCTTGGCCTCAACCTGTTTGATCAAGGCCGCGGTTTGCGGGTTGCGCTTGATAACGACGAGAGCGAATTCTTCCCGATTCACCTCAAGGGGCGCATTTTCTGGTGGTAGAGGCGGCGAAATCAATTCTTGGGGAAGCGCCTGGGCAATTAATTCTTCAAGCCGAATCCGGTATGTGTTGTTGCGGCTGCGCTCGCGATAATATTCGAACCGGGTTTTTTCTACCAGCGCCAGCGCCTTCGCCACATCAAGCGGGCTGGCACGGCCAAGGCCAAGTTGTTCCTTGGCCCGGTCCCAGCGCACATAAGCCGAGGCATGATTCTCGTTATAGGCGCGCAATTGCACTTCGGAAGCATGAAGTTCAAAAAACAATGCCATCCCTTCAAGCAAGACAGCATTTCGGGCGCTCACCAGTGCCTTTTCAGCGGCTTCCACGTCCGAACCGGCAGCATCGATGGTCGCACCGGTCTTGCCAAAATCATAGATCGGCTGGACAACTTCCAGGCCGCCGTACACTTCGGCGTTATCGGCAAGCCATTTTTGGGTCGATTGATAATGTTGGCCGGTGGCGTTTAGGGACAGCCTGGGGTAAAGGGCTGAGCGGGCCTGGTCACGCCTGGCCCGGGCGATGTCAATGTCGGCGGCAGCAGCGGCGAAGGCATAATTGCCATTGCTTTCGATGAGCTCAATGATCTGCTGGACGTTCAGTTCCGGGATTGCTTCCTGGGCATGGGAACCCCCGCTCCATACAAAAAATAAAACAGCAACGAGCCTCAATAACTTCATAGGTCAGTTCTGTTCCTGAAGGTAGCGGAAGAAGGATTTATTGGTTTTGTGAACGCCTTCAACGACATATTTACCCGCCAGCAGAAATTTGTCGGGATCAAGAAAACCTGTTGTTCTTAGGGCCGGTGTGCCATCCGTATCATAGAAAATATAAACCGGTGTCGCCCGGACCCTGACTTTTTTGGCGAAATCGACTTCACTACTTTCCGTTCCATCGGGGGTGATAATATCCAGATTTCCACGAATGTTGCTTTCCATCATGACAAAATTGTCGGTGAAATAATCCATCACCTTGGCAACCGGGTGGACGCGGGCGCGCATCTTGTCGCAGTAAGGGCAACCAGCCTGATGGAAAAAAAGGATTAGAAACTTACCTTCCTCGGCCAGCGCCTCAATTTCGCTCCTGTAGTCGTTGTCGAGGCTCTCTTCACGGTATTCGCTTTGGCCCACCGTCGGGATCAGCAACAGGGCCGCAAACAACGCCAATCGTAAAACCCGTTTCAAACTCAACTCCCATCGCCTTAAGAAAACTATATTAGGGTCTTTATATATTCCTGCGCAACCGTTCAAGCAACCTGTGACGAGCCGCTGGCAGGGATTTGGAGCGTAAATGTCCGAAGACATGACGCTCAAGAAAATAACCGGTCAGGACAAGACCATCGACAATTTCCCCGGGCTCTCCGCTAACGCCCTCGCGAAGCAGGAACGGTGGCAGTTTAAGCATTTTGTTTTTGTAAATTTTTCCGGCCTCGGCAGAAACGGCACGGCCTGATTTCGGCGATACGTAAATCAGGTTTTCAGTCACGCCGGTGGATGCACAACAACTGAAATCAAGTCCGAATCCCAACTCCCCTAATAACCCAAGCTCCCACTTTACGTAGACGCTGGGCCAGTCTTCGCCTTCAAGTGAGGCAAGCAGGATCCCCAGTCCTGCAAAGATGGACGGATGTGGCTCGCGTTCAGGAAGAGCGCTTTCACATGTAGCAAGGGCGGCGCTCAAACAGGCCAGTGCGTCCGGTTCATCCATCAGGAGTGCGGCGTGTGCCTCGTGAACTTCGCAAACATAGGAGCCTAAATGTTCGGCCAACCGTCCACGCCAATGCGCCTCGACCCGGTTTCCCGGCTGCAAATCACCGCGTTTGCGCTTTCCCGCCCCACCCCTGACCAGGCCAGCATGAACGCCGTATGTATTTGTCATCAAGGTGACAATGGCGGATGTTTCGCCGTGCTTTCTTGCCGAAAGTACGATTGCCTGGTCTGACCATTCCATCTGATGTCGCAAAGCCCTACATGTTATAAAATAATCAACGAATCAAATTAGAGTGTAACGGTGCATAAAAAAATTATCGAGAAAGCCTTGGCAAGTATGGACCCAGACCGGGCTTCCTATTTCGGTGCTGTCGCCAATAAACTGAATGAAGATCCCCGCATTGAAAACAATGCCAACCTGGTGTTTTCTGTTCTCAAGGACGTCATGTCGGAATTGCCCCTCTATCTTGAGGAAAATGAACTGATCAACCAGTTGCTTGAGTTTACCAACAATAATTATTCAAGCTTAAAAGACAGCCTTTACGATCCGGAATATGTTCGCCGACCCTCGTCACTACGAAAGGTGACCGGTACGTTTGTTCACCAGATCGTCAAAATATCATTGAAGAAACTCGATGACGGTGAAATTGAGGAAACCAAACTCAGCGTTCATAAATTAACCTGGCCTTACAGGGACACGGACGTCGTCGACCCTGATGATGAACCCGAAGCGTGGGCTGAAGCCTTATCGAAAAACGAGAAATGGCGACTGGAAAACGGTGGTGTTGATCGTCGCAGTTCCGGGGCCGCGCGCATTGAAGATATGGCTAACAAAGCCCCCATTAAGGCTGATCCGGAATAGAAATCAGCACCCGTTATTTGGCGTTAAAGTCCAGTCCCCAATCATGATAACGCTCAGGATCGTCGCCCCATTTTTCGCGGACCTTGACGAAAAGGAACAGATGAACCCGATGCCCCAGAAGGTCTTCAAGTTCTCTACGGGAAGCCTCGCCAATTTTTTTAATGCGCGCGCCTTTTTTACCGAGCACGATGGCCTTCTGGCCCGGGCGCTCAACAAAGATGATCTGATCGACCTTGGCAGAACCATCATCACGCTGTTCCCATTTTTCAGTTTCAACGGTCACTGCGTAAGGTAGTTCCTGATGCAATTGAAGAAAAACCTTCTCACGGGTAACTTCCGCCGCCAAAAGCCGGGACGGCATATCTGAAATCTGATCCTCTGGAAACATCCACGGACTTTCGCCCACATTGGCCGACAGATACTCCATCAAGTCATCGACACCGTCACCGGTTTCAGCCGAAATCATGAAAATTTCAGTAAAAAGGCCGGTGGCCGATAACTTGGCGGCAAGGTCCAGCAGTACCGGTTTCTTAACCAGATCAATCTTGTTGATGCCAAGCATAACCTGTCGTTTCTGTTTCTTCAGACCGTCCAGAATGACTTGCGTATCGGCATTGATGCCGCGTAGGGCGTCAACCAGCAGAAGCGCCCCGTCGGCGTCGGACACGCCGCCCCAGGCGCTGGCGACCATTGCCCTATCCAACCGCCGCTTGGGCGCGAAAATGCCCGGTGTGTCGATAAAAATAATCTGTGCCTGATCTTTGATGGCAATTCCCAGGACACGGGTTCTTGTTGTCTGAACCTTTGGTGAAACAATGGATACCTTGGCCCCAACCAGGCGATTGACGAGTGTCGATTTACCAACGTTGGGAGCCCCGATCAGGGCAAAGAAACCGCAACGGGTTTTTGGCGCGCCACTCATCTACTCTATTTCCTCTTCATCGATATCCAGATGGCGCAGCATGGCGGAAGCCGCAACCTGTTCGGCCTGGCGTTTTGATTTACCCGTACCGGGCAAAAATTTATCGTTATCAATTGAAACCTCGACGGTGAATATCGGGTCATGGGGTGGGCCTTCACGCAAGGCCTCACGGTAGATTGGTAATTTCATTCCCTTGGCTTGAACGTATTCCTGCAAGGTTGTTTTTGCATCCTTGGGCGGTGACAGGTCTTCAGACATCAGGGGCATCCAGTGGCGACGGATAAAGGTCTCGGCCGTGCCAAGGCCCCCATCCATGAACAATGCGGCGATAATCGCCTCACAGGTGTCTGCCAGGAGGGCCTCGTTTTCGCGGCCGCCGCTATCCTCTTCAGAAGGCGCCATAAGGATATAATCTGCCAACGCCAGATCATGAGCGATACGAGCCAGGGCTTCTTTGCGCACAAGGGCTGTATGGCGGCGCGCCATGGCCCCTTCTTCCTCATCAGGAAAGGTTTCGTAGATCATGCCGGCAATAACCAGCCCCAGGACCCTGTCACCGAGAAATTCAAGCCGTTGATTTGTCTGGTCCCGATCGGCCCGGCTTTTAGCCAGACTTGAATGAGACAGCGCAAGAGTCAGCAGCTGAGGGCTGGAAAATGTGTAATCCAGGGCTGCTTCAAGTTCAGTGAGGTTACCTGTCATCTGACTGGTCTTATTCAATACCGTCGAAGAAACGATCAAAACGTGCCGTTGATGGCCATTGCCAGAATTTCCAGCCATCACCATCAACTGAGAAAAATTTCACATCCGCCCGACCGATCAGATTTTGCCGGGGGATATAACCAACCCTGTCAAGATAGCGACTGTCAGACGAATTGTCCCGGTTATCACCCATGGCAAAATAATGGCCCTCAGGAACTGTATAGACAGGAGTGTTGTCACTAGGCCCGGTGTCACCCTGTTCTTCATTGATGAAATGCTTGCGACCACCCGGCAGGGTTTCAATATACCTTGGCACCCGGCGGACGCTGCCAAAACCATTATCAATCAGATAATCATCAACCTTTTCGCGCTTCACGGCGACTCCATTAATATGCAGGATTCCTTGCTTGACCTGAATTCGATCACCGGGAAGTCCGACGAAGCGTTTGATGTAATCTTTTTCCGTATCGGTGGGTAACCTGAAGACGACAACATCTCCACGCTCGGGCTCGCTAAACAGGATACGGTCTGGAATAAGCGGCAGGCTTAAAGGCAATGAATAACGACTGTAACCATAGGAAAGTTTTGAAACGAACAGATAATCGCCAACAACCAGAGTTGGAATCATCGACCCTGAGGGAATCGAAAATGGCTCATAAGCAAAGGAGCGAATACCCAGAGCGATCAAGCCAGCATAGACGATGGTGATGATCGTTTCCTTGATTCCGCCGCTCTTTGATGCATTCTCGCTGTCGTGGGTTGGGCTGTCGCCATCGGTCGGATTCATGGATATCCAGTCATTAAAACAAATCGCGAGGGCAACGAACTTGCCAACTCTGCCTGAAAAGCGCCGCGATCAAGCCATCGCGGGGCGGTGATGTCAAGTTTAAGCGGACGATGCCCTCGCCTCATCCATTAACCTGCGCATGGAACGGATGCTGTTTTCAAGGCCGGTGAAAATCGCCTCACCAATAAGAAAGTGGCCGATGTTAAGTTCGGCTATGGTCGGTATGGCGGCAACCGGGGCGACTGTATCAAACGTCAGGCCATGACCTGCATGGCATTCCAGGCCTATTTCCTCAGCATGAGCGGCAGCGGCGACAATGCGTGCAAATTCTCTTTCCTGATCGCCGCCTGTCGAATCACAATAGGCCCCAACGTGCAATTCAACGACTGGCGCCCCTAGTGCCTTGGCGCCATCAAGCTGGCCTATGTCGGGTTCGATAAAAACAGATACCCGAATGCCAGCCTTTCCCAGTACGTCAATGTAGGGCATCAGCCGATTATGGCCTGATACGACATTCAACCCGCCTTCGGTGGTTCTTTCCTCGCGTTTTTCCGGAACAATACAGGCTGCGTGGGGGACATGGCCCAGAGCAATTTCCAACATTTCGTCTGTCGCGGCCATTTCAAAATTCAGGGGTTTGTCGACTTCGTTACACAGACGGGTGATGTCGCTATCGGATATATGCCGGCGATCTTCACGCAAATGCGCTGTAATGCCATCGGCACCCGCCTTCACGGCCAGTTTTGCTGCGTCAACAGGATCGGGGTGAATGCCACCACGGGCATTGCGGATGGTGGCGACGTGGTCGATGTTGACCCCCAGGCGCAAAGGCATATTCATTGTTCTGTTTCCTGTATTCGTGATTCTATTTCTTTGCGCATTCGTTGTTCTCTTCGCTTGGTTTGATAGTTATCAATGAGTGGCCTGAGGGTAATATAAAAAACCAGCCAAACGACAACAAAAGCAGGTAATCCGCCAATAAACATAGGCCATAACACAGGCCACGCGGTTTCCATAAGGTAAACCAGATCGAATCTCAATAAAGCATCCATACAGGACGAAAAGATTGTTGGAAAATCAAGATCGCTAGCGGCAGAACCATTGCTCCCTGCCCCCATCGAGATGCCCAGATTATAAATCAGCGTCCAGATAAAAGGAAATGACCATGGATTGCCGACTGCCGTGCCAATAATCGCAGCCATGATATTAGAGCGAATTAGCCATGCACAGAGACCGCCGAGAATGAAATGTAAGCCAACAAAAGGCGTAAACGAGATTGCTGCACCACAGGCAAAGCCTGCGGCGATGGTGTGAGAAGTGCCCGGCAGTCTGCCAATCCTGTGAAAGAGATACTCAGTAGATCGTTTCCAACCCAGGCTGGGCCACAAGAAATCCCGTGCACGGTGGTGTAATTTTGGCTTTTCGCGGCGCTTGAACATAGCCGAGAATATACGCCCATAGATTAGATAAAGTGAAGAAAAAGAACGTCTTAGGGGACAATATTTATAATCGGGCAGGCCGCTATCCGCGTGCCCGTTCAACCATATCAATGGCCGGAGTGGCGCGCAGGGCGGCGATAATTTCTGTCAGATGTTTTAGGTTTTCCACCTCGATGTCGATCAAAAGGTCATAGAATTCCTGCGACCGGTTGATAATCTTGAGGTTGGAAATATTACCACCGTTCTTGCCAATAACCATGGACAGCGTACCCAGAACGCCAGGTTCGTTAACCACCGTCAAATGAACACGTCCAACATAAACATCGGGTGTCTCTGTTTGTTGTTGCCAGGATACGTCAAGCCAGCGTTCAGGTGTATCGGCATAGGTTTCAAGGGTGTCGCAATCGATGGTGTGAATGGTGACACCCTTGCCAGTGGTGATGATGCCAACGATCCTGTCACCGGGCAGCGGATGGCAGCAACCCGCATAGTGTACAGCCATACCGGCAATCAAGCCCTTGATGGGGATAGCGTTTTTGGAACTTCCCTTACCGGCTTTTGGCTTTGCCTTGGTTAGGGGGATAACATTCTGATCGCGTTTTTTCTTACTGCCGGGGAAAACCGCCTCGACTATGTCACGAGCGTGTAAGTGCCCGGCCCCGACTTGTGAGGCCAGATCATCTGTCGATCCCTGATTAAAGACCTTGAGAACACCGGACAACGCCTTGTCTGTGTATTCATAACCTTCTTCACGGAAGGCCCGTTGCAGGATCGCGCGGCCCAACTGCTGATACTGTTCGCGTTCCTGGGAGTGAACAAAGCGGCGGATACGGGCACGAGCCTTGCCGGTAACAACAAATCGCTCCCACGTCGGCGATGGGGTCTGAACCTTTGAGGTCAGGATTTCAACCTGATCACCATTTCGTAATTCCTTGCGCAGCGGGATCATCCGCCCATTGACCTTTGCGCCAACACACCTGTCGCCCACTTCCGAATGGACGGCGTAAGCAAAATCAACAGGCGTCGCCCCTTGCGGCATGTTGATCAGATCACCGCGCGGGGTGAAACAGAAAACCTGATCCTGATACATTTCCAACTTGGTGTGCTCAAGAAATTCATCGGGCGAAGTGGCGTGATCGAGAATATCGAGCAATTCCCTGATCCAGCGGTATTGCCGCCCTTCTGTCTTGCCGGCCTTCTGTTTATACGTCCAGTGGGCGGCGACACCGTTTTCTGCGATATCATGCATTTCATGAGACCGTATCTGAATTTCAATACGGTGTTGTTCAGGCCCCAATACCCCGGTATGGAGAGAGCGATAACCATTTGGTTTGGCTGTCGAAATGTAATCCTTGAAGCGACCCGGAGCGACCCGATAAGTGCTGTGGATGATGCCCAGGGCGTGATAGCAATCCTCTACTGAACCAACGAGTATCCTGAAAGCCATGATGTCGGACAATTGCTCGAAAGCGACATCTTTGTGCTGCATCTTACGCCAGATTGAAAAGGGAAGTTTCTCCCGGCCTCTGATTTCAACCTTTAGCCCGGCCTTGCTCAGTGTTTTCGTCAATTCCTTCTTGATCCGGGAAACCAGATCGCCGCCTTCTTCACGAAGGAATTCCAGCCGCGCCATGATTGATCTGCGTGCCTCTGGATTGGTTTGGGCAAAGGCCAGATCCTCGAGTTCATTTTTCATTTCCTGCATACCGATGCGTTCGGCCAGCGGGGCGTAAATTTCCATGGTTTCCATGGCAATGCGCAAGCGCTTATCTTCGCTTTTGATAAAATGAAGTGTCCGCATGTTGTGCAGACGGTCAGCCAGTTTGACCAACAAAACACGAATATCATCTGACATGGCTAACAGCAATTTACGGAAATTTTCAGCCTGCTTGGCATGGTCAGACTGCATTTCAATGCGGGTTAGCTTGGTGACCCCATCGACCAAACGACCAACTTCCTTACCGAACAGCTTGTCGATTTCTTCCTGGGTCGCCAGGGTGTCTTCGATGGTGTCATGGAGAAGCGCCGTAACGATGGTGGCGGCATCCAGTTTGTATTCTGTCAGAATACCGGCAACTTCAAGGGGGTGCAGGAAATAAGGATCACCCGAGGCGCGTTTTTGATTGCCATGTACTTTCATGGCAAACACGTAAGCGCGATCAAGCACTGCTTCATCCGCATTGGGATCGTAGGATTTTACCAGATCGACAAGTTCAAATTGCCGGATCATCAGATCCCCCGGAAATATTCAGCGGAGGTTCTGTCCATGCGTCACGCGTCCTTTGATGTTGCCTCGTCTTCCGGGTTGGCCGACAGGTCGGCATCTTCGTACATGGAAGAAAGCTTTTCCATAGGCGGCGTTGCGCCTTCTTCATCGTCGGCTTGGCCCTGCTGTACGGACAGCAAGTCCACATCATCTTCTTCAGGCTCTTCCGTTTCGACGTGTTGTTGCAGACTCTTGATCAAGGATTCCTGCAATTCATCAATTTCGATGGTTTCATCGGCAATTTCGCGAAGCGCTATAACCGGGTTCTTGTCATCATCCCTTTCGATGGTCAGACCGGCACCAGCGGTGATATTGCGGGCCCTTTGGGCTGCCAGCATCACCAAATCGAAACGATTGGGAATCTTTAGAACGCAATCTTCAACTGTAACGCGGGCCATAGGTTTTTCTCTCTACCAACAAAACTGTAAATGAATCGCCGATTATATATTGGGCATTTGCCAACAAAGCAAGGAAATACACGGATATTATCGGCCATTTTTCCTGCTTTAGTCACGAATTGTCTGCTGATCGACATCAAGGGCGGCAATCATCTCATCTAATGACAGATGCAGGGCCGGGTGGAACCAGTCAGGTACAATTTCGCGTAATGGCAAAAGAACGAACCCACGCTCATGCATCCGGCGGTGCGGTATGATCAATCCCGCCGTCTCGCCATGATCCCAACCGCTGATTGTTTCGCCATATGCAATCAGGTCAAGGTCCAACGTTCGGGCCGCATTTTTTTGTTCACGGGTGCGCCCGAAGTCGGTTTCGATACTGGCCATCAAAGCCATCAATCCAGCTGGTTCCAGGGACGTTTCAACAGCGATAACGCCATTGATAAACCAGGGTTGTGATGAAATCGGTACAGGAGCTGATTTATACCAATTGGATTGTTGTACTATGGTCAACCCTGCCTGTTCCAGGGCATTAAGCGCTGCCTCGCACGTCGAACGCGGCCCCCCCCATTGCGCACTGGCAAGGTTGGCGCCTATACCAATCAGGATTGGTAATTGTGGTTTCGATGCTGGATTTCCAAAGCTCATAATTTCAACTTGCCAGTCGCCTAAATGATACCTACCTATAGATAACCTGATTTCACAGGTTGCGGCCATGAACATTTTCCAGGCCAAGACAGTCACGTATTATTTTAATTAATTAAATGATTAAAGTTACATATATGATTATTATTAAAGGATATTTTCGTTATGATTATTTACAAAGACGAAAAAATTGCCCTTTTTATTGATGGATCCAATTTATACGCTGCAGCACGAGCTTTGGGCTTTGATATCGACTACAAACAGCTACTGAAAGTCTTTCAGGGCGAAGGCCGACTGGTTCGTGCCCTTTATTACACAGCACTTCTGGAAGATCAGGAATATTCCCCGATCAGGCCGCTTGTCGACTGGCTCGATTATAACGGCTACACCATGGTCACCAAGCCGACCAAGGAATTTACCGATTCAGCCGGACGGCGCAAAATAAAGGGCAATATGGACATCGAAATCGCCATTGATGCGTTGGAGATGTGCGAGCAGCTCGATCATATCGTCTTATTCTCAGGTGATGGGGACTTCCGCCGTTTGGTTGAGGCCGTGCAACGCCGTGGCACCCGGGTCAGCGTTGTCAGCACAGTGCGCTCGCATCCCCCCATGGCAGCCGATGAATTACGCCGCCAGGCCGACGCCTTTATCGAACTTGATGATCTGCGTGACAAAATAGCCCGTTCTGGCAACGCCTATGACAGCGATGACCACCCGAATCTGCCCGACGAAGAAGACCTCAGCCTGGAATCAGCTTGAGTGGTAGAGCAACCCGATCACGAGTGTCCGCTTTGTCCGCGCTTGCTCGCCTACCGAAACGATAATCGGGCGCGGTTTCCGGAATGGCACAATGGGCCGGTTGTCTCATTTGGCAATCTGGATTCTTGCCTTTTGATTGTCGGATTGGCACCTGGCCTGAAAGGCGCCAACCGCACCGGGCGACCTTTTACCGGTGATGTTGCCGGTGACCTGCTCTATCCAACCCTGATCAAGTTCGGCCTGGCCGGGGGAACCTTTGGGGCAGAAGCCGATGACGGGCTAAAATTACGTGACTGCCGAATCACCAATGCCGTTCGCTGTGCCCCTCCCCAAAATAAGGTAACGGGCCCGGAAATAGCGGCTTGCAGACCATATCTTTCAGCCGAAATAGCAAATATGAAGAAGCTAAAAGTCATTCTCGCCCTTGGGGTTGTCGCCCATGGTGCCGTGTTGTCTTGCCTTGGCGAGAAAAAAAAGGCAATCCCCTTCGCCCATGCAGCCCGCCACAAACTAACGGGGGGCCTGACCCTGATGGACAGCTATCACTGCTCGCGCTACAACACCAATACTGGTCGTTTGACCACTGAAATGTTTGAAGGCGTCTTTAATAATCTTGTGGGGGAAATTCGTGGAGATTGTTTGTCTTGACCTGGAAGGGGTTCTGGTTCCGGAAATCTGGATCAATTTTGCCGAACGAACCGGCATTGATGCCTTGCGGGCAACCACCCGCGATATTCCCGATTATAATCAGTTGATGGCCCAGCGGCTGGCCATTCTTGACCAGCACGGGCTGGGAATAGATGATATTCAGGACGTTATTGCCACCATGACCCCTATGGATGGTGCCCTTGAATTTGTTGAAAGCCTTCGGACACGCTACCAGGTTGTGATCTTGTCTGACACTTTTTACGAATTTGCCAAACCACTTATGGCGCAACTCAACTGGCCAACCCTGTTTTGCCACCGCCTGCATGTAGAAAACGCCAGGATATCCGGCTATACCTTACGCATGGCCGACCATAAACGGGCCGCTGTATCGGCCTTCAAGGCATTGAATTTCAAGGTATTTGCCGCCGGTGATTCCTACAACGACACCGGCATGCTCGAAGAAGCCGAACTGGGTGTCCTGTTTCAGGCACCCGACAATGTTATTGCCGATTTCCCCCACCTTCCGCTCAGTCACAGTTATCAGGAATTGAGTGAAATTTTCGAAAATGCTAAAGCTCGCTAAGAACTGACGCCTTCTACCTGGGGGGGTATAGCATCCATGATATCGCTCAATGACTCGCCAGAGAGCAGATCCTCGACAAAGTAAGCGACCAGTTCATTGCGGCCTTTGACCTCTGCCTTCCTGTAAATTGCGCTGCACTGACTTTTGATGGTGCCCGTTTTAGTCTCTCTGATATCGGCGATTTCCTGAATTGATAAGCCTTTGATTAGAAGTAAGGCGACCTCACGTTCCGAAGCAGAAAGCTTCCAGTCAGTAAACTTCCCCCCCAGTATGAACAGGAATTCACCCGAGGCAATGCCAAGAAGAGATCGGAATTGCCGGTTTTCAATAATTAACCGCCAAAAATCAGCGCCAATAACAAGCAACGTCAAGCCAAGAAAGAAAACAGCCGCAGCTTCAATGGGGCCGTGATATTGGTTGTATATATCGACATCAAAATTCAGAGACTCGGAGACGACATCAAGAATAAGCAGAATTTCACAAACCAGCAGAACGATTAATGAGCCTCCAAGGAACTTTATTCGCCCGGAATTGCGAAAATCATAAAGGCTGGTATCGGCCATTGAGGGCTCCGTCTTAAAATTGAATTTTACTTACACTATCATGCAAAAGGTAGAAATGAACAGTTCTGTTTTTTGTCTCTAATCATTTGAAATAAATAACTAAATCGCTAATATATCAAAACGCGAAAAAGTTTTAGTCATTCAATCATCAATGCTTTCATTTTTTACATTCAAACTTTAGTTTATGTGCGATTTTCCTATTCATACTTTGGTTGATTGAGGTTTATTGACAAGCAAGGTCAGTATAAATTTCTTAGAGACGCTTTTATCATGTATACTCGCGTTAATATGAGGGGGAGGGTACAAAGAATAATAGCGAGAGGGGCTCAGGGGAAACACCACATTCGAGAAATGGGTATGTTCAGATTTAAGGATGACCCTGAACTCCTATACCAAGGGTGGTGTGTTTTCTTGTGCTAAACAATCCAAGAGGGGCCATATTAAACAAGCCTCCAATGTCTCTCGAAATCAATCTTGCACCCGCATAAATACGGCAGAAAAGCCTTGGCGTTTCAAAATAACAGAGGAGAGGAGAGACGAATGAAGAAGTTTCCACTAAAGGGTCTCGTTGTGGGGGCCGTGATGGCGACCATGGCGACCGCCTGCGTCAGCGGTGAAAAAATGATGGTTATGGAAAGTAGCCCTGGTGCGATCAAAGCAGTTGATCTTATTGGTGCCTGGGTTGATTCCGGCGCTCCAAAGACCGGCTTCACCTACACAGACATGAGCGGCAATTCCACGTTGGGTGATTTTACAACTGACATCCTGCCGCTCTTTACCAAGGAAGGTATTTGGGGCGAAGGTACGGCCTCTTGCACCTCTTGTCACTTCGACAACAGCGAAGAATCCTACCATGAAATGGATCTTTCCTCTTACGAGGGCATCATGAAGGGCGGCGACGTTCTTTCACAACCTCCGGGAGTTCCACTTTTTGGTCAGTCCCAGATTGGCGCCGCCGATTATGACTGGGGTCATTCCAAGATGAGGGCACGTTTGCGTAACAACCGCATGCCCCCGGGTGTTGAATTTGACATTACCGAAGAAAACCGTGACGGTCCGACCGGTACTGAGGTTGGTACAATCGAAGCATGGGTTGCTGCTGGCGCCAAAAATGACGCCACATTCAGCAGCAAAATTCTGCCGCTGTTCACCACAGATGGTGCCTGGGGCGAAGGTACGGCCTCTTGCACCTCCTGTCACTTCGACAACAGCGAAGATTCCTATCACGAAATGGATCTCTCCTCGTACGAAGGCATCATGAAGGGCGGCGACGTTCTTTCACAGCCTCCCGGAGTTCCGCTTTTCGGTCAGTCTAAAGTCGGCGCTACCGATTATGACTGGGGTCATTCAAAGATGAAGGAACGCCTGCGTAACAACCGTATGCCTCCTAGCATTGAGTTTGACATCACCGAAGAAAACCGTGACGGCCCGATTGTTGCTCACGGGATGTAGCCACAAGACGCTTCGTTAAGTTATAAAGGCGGGAGGATTTTCCTCCCGCCTTTTTTTTTGGATATCGACGATGACCAGAGCAAGTAAAATAAGTGCCCTTTTGATCCTTATCAGTACTCTTGGCTGGTTGGTTGCCAGCACCATATCGAGCGCCGGTAATGACGCCATCAAACTGGCTTGGCGCGTTGATACCGGAAAGGTGATCAACCACCCTCCCCTGGTTATTGGCAACCGCGTTCTTGTTATTCCCAAAGGCCTTCCATTGACCGCCTATGACAAATCAAATGGTGCCGTCAAATGGACGTACGCACCAACTGAAGGACTCTGGACCCGTGGCATGGGGAGCGACGGCGCACGGGCTTTTGTCTGCCTGAAGGGCGGTGATCTGGCGGCCCTTGATGGTAAAGACGGAAGCCTGTTGTGGAGGATCAAACTGGGGATCAATTGCCAGCGCCAACCACATATTTCCGATGGAAGCCTTTATGTATCAACTGCCCTTGTGGGTCAGGGCATCACAACAGACACCTACAGCGGTGCCAAACTGTTTTCCATCAATCCTGCAAACGGCAAGATAAACTGGGTTTTCACCAGCGAAAATTACTTGCTGCAAACCGCATTCCAAAATTCGGGAATAGTCTATGTGGGCGGCAGCTATATAAATCCCGAGATAGTGGTTGATGAAGGTGGACCGGCGCGTTTCTATGCCCTGAACAGCCAGACGGGACAGCAAAAATGGATTTATGAATCCGAAGACGGCTTACCAAAGGCCTTGTACGCCACCAAGGACCGGGTTGTCTTTGTCGGCTATCAGGATTACGTGAGCGGCCTTGACGCTGCCAACGGCAAGCTGGTCTGGCGACAGGGCACCGGCAATTGGGTGCCCTCGGTTATTGGCCAGGGTGATGTGCTCTACTATGGTTCGGCCAATACCAGGGTCCATGCCTGGGACACCACAGATGGTATGCCACGCTGGGAATTTAACATTCCGGGTGGTTCCTTTAATTATCTGCTGATCAAACCGGTTATTGTCGGCCCAAAAATGTACTTCATGAGCCAGCGAGGCACGGTCTTTGCCCTTAATCTAGAAGATGGCACGGAGCTTTGGTCTCAGCCGACGGGCATGGATTCACGTATTGGCCCCAGTGTCAGCGGCGACAGCCTTTTCATGGGTGACTCTTCTGGTACCGTCTACGCCTACAAAATTCTAAAGTAGCCTTTATGCGTCCGCCGGACCATGCTCATGGTCTTCCATTGCCTCTCCTGTTTCAGGATCAAACAGACGGTGCAGGTGGACGATCACATACTTGATGTCAGCTTCATCAACGTGGGCATGTGATGCCCCGCGCCAGGCATCAAGGGCTTCCTGGTAATTGGGGAAAATTCCGACAACATCAATATTATCACAACTGGTAAAATCCAGTTTACGCGGGTCTTCGACGTGGCCCCCGAAAACGAGGTGCAGAAGCGGTTTTTCGGTCATACAGGATGTTTCCTTAACCTAAAGTGTAATCAAGACTCACTGGATAGACCAGAAACATAGGCAGCCAAAACAGTGCTAACAACCTGAAAATCAATTGATAACCTGATCCAGATAGTGACCGTGACGGATTTTGCCAAGGTGTCGCAAGTGGAGGGGACGGACCAGCCGCTAAAATGAATAACATATGAACAACGTTCTCACGTCTTGTTCATATGATCTTTTCTAGACTTCCCCCACGCTAATAAATCTCGCAAAAAAAACAGCGGGCGGAACAACAAGTTCTAGGAAAAAGGCAGTGGGGTTATGGGTGTCGTAGACAGTTCTTATCAATTCAGGATAGCTAACGCCAATCGCTTGATGGATCATCCTGCAAAAACAGCGATGCATCCCATTGATGGAAACCCGCCTCCTCTCCGAAATAAAGCTCTCGACGAATCCAGAACCTCCGACGAGCGCCGACGCGCTGAACGCCGCGCTTCTCACGCTAAAGGTGTTGAACAGATTGCCGGTGGTGGTCTGCGCCTGACAATCGACCAGGTGCATTCACCAGCTTACATGATTAATACCCGTTTCGAGTTGGAATGGACGAACGAGGATGCCGCAGGGCGACTTGTCACCCTTCAGGGGGCAATGACCCGCGATATTGCCGAACGCAACATCTTTGGCCTGTTTTTCCAGGATAAACAACTGATGCAGGCCGACAGTCGCGAGGAGTTGTTGAAATTTCACTTGTCGATGGCCAAAAACAGGTTCTCAAGAACGGCTCTGTTGACCGCCGACCCTGATATGGAAGATGAAAACATTGATGAGCTGGGGCGCTTGTATGATGAGGCCGAGCCAGCCCCTTTGGGTCAGGTTCTCCACACCCAGCTTAATCTGGCCCCGCATGGTCAAGCCGAACAGTGGTTCGATATTTACGCATCAACCTTCCGCGAGGGTTTCTTCATTGTTTTTGTGCCGGCAAACGATGCCGATGACTCACTGATGCAATTACTTGGCCGGCGCGATATCGTCATCCGCGATCTGATGAAGCGCCGTCGTCCCTACCTGACGCAGGTCGCCGTCGTCGTCGCCGATTTGCAGGATTCCGTGAAAATCTGCGCCGAACTACCGCCCGAAGAATACTTTGAACTGATCAACGATGTCTGGGGCGCGATGGAACCGAAGCTGCGTAAATATTATGCCACCCACGGCAAGCATGTGGGGGACGGCATGGTTTACTATTTCTTCCCCCAACCCGACAGCAACCACGCCATGAACGCCATGATGTGTGCCGGGGAAATGAGAGAGGCCATGCGTGAAATTTCACAAACCTGGAAAGAGCGCAAGAACTGGACCAATGAGCTGGTACTGAACATCGGCCTGCACGAGGGCCAGGAATGGTTCGGCACCTACCAGACACCGACCCATGTGGAAGTAACCGTCCTGGGCGACACCATCAACATGGCAGCGCGCCTAAGCGATTTCGCCCGTCAAGGAACAATCTGGATCACCAAGGCAATGTTTGGACAACTATCATCCAAAGAGCGCGAGCGGGTCAATTACGGCGTTCACCGACGTGCCGAAGACGGCTCCAGCATCCTCGTCCCGGCGACTTATTCGCGGATTTCCAACCTGCTTGATCTGGGCAATCCAGAATACGTCAAGTTCCGCGATATCGCGGCGATGGCGGTGACAGAGATTGTCGAGGTAGCAAAGGCGCAGGAGACGGCCTAAAACCCCTACCCCTTGTCGCGCATAAGCCTTGCCTTGTCGCGCTTCCAGTCGCGTTCCTTGATGTCGGCGCGCTTGTCGTGGAATTGCTTGCCGCGTGCCAGCCCCAGATCAACCTTGGCAATCCCGCGGTCATTGAAGTAGATGCCGAGGGCGACAAGTGTCATCCCTTTGCGATTGATGGCATTCAGTAATTTTTCAATTTCGCGGTGATGCATCAGCAGTTTGCGCGGTCGTTTGGGGTCATGGTTAAAGTGCTTGGCCGAGTCGTATTCGGGGATATAGGCGTTGAACAGATACAACTCGCCATCCTGATCGCCGGCGAAGGCCTCTGTAATGGTCGCCCGGCCAGCACGCAGGGATTTAACTTCCGAACCGGCAAGCATGATGCCCGCCTCGAAGTTCTCTTCGATGAAATAATTGTGACGGGCCTTGCGGTTCTGGGCGGCAAAATTGACTGCCGTTTTCTTTTTCTTAGCTGCCATTTGTCACGCCTTCGGCCTGGATCGCTTAATTGAGCAGACCAACTTGCACCAGCGCGTCCTTGACCTGCTTTTTGTGAGGTTCGGAAATCTCGCAAATAGGCAAGCGCGTTTCTGACGAACAAAGGCCAAGCAGTTCGCCTGCATATTTGACCGGTCCAGGACTTGATTCACAGAACATGGCATCGTGCAGTGGCTGAAGTCGGAACTGTAATTCCATGGCGGTTTTCAAATCGCCTTCGCGCCACGCCCGTTGCATATCCGCGCACAGGCGCGGTGCCACATTGGCGCTGACAGAGATACACCCGACGCCGCCACCAATCAGGTGGGCTAATGCGGTCGCGTCTTCGCCCGAAAGCTGACAGAAGTCCTCGCCAAGGGCGATCCGGGTCTGGATCGGCCGCACCAGATCACCGGTTGCATCCTTAACGCCGACGATGTTGGGCAATTCAGCAAGCCGGGCCATTGTTTCAACCGTCATATCAACGACGCTACGGCCGGGAATGTTGTAAATGATGACCGGCAGCTCGCAAGCATCGTGAACGGCCTTGAAATGAAGGT